>DATEAK010000292.1:0-12601 GCA_035288405.1 bacterium
AAGCATCGGTACGCAGTGGATTTGAGCAAAATCACCTGGGTGGATAAACCTCCTCCTATCCTCTACCAGCTCTTGCAGTCGGGGGAGATCGACGCGGCGGTTCTGTACGGCGAACCCAGTTACCGGGCCTTGCGGGAGCCCTCTTTGAAGGTATCCTTCGACACCCCCGATACCTGGGAAGCCTGGACGGGTACTACGACGATTACCACTCTGATCGTGGCCAAGACAAGCATCGTGGAGAAATATCCGAAGGCGGTGAAAAGCGTGCTCTCCGCCATGCAGAAGTCGCGGGAGTACGGTTTGCAGAACACGGACCAGATCTTGGACATTGCCGCCAAGAAGTTGGGTCTCAGCAAGGACCATCTGAAGCAGGGGGTGGGGACGGCATACTTCGCCTTTGAAGTCAGCCCCAAGGACCTCGAGAGCCTCAATCACCTCCTGAAGTACGCCGTGGAGCTTAAGCTGATTGACAAAGAGCTGGACCCGTCGACGTTGTTTTTCAACCTGGGCTGATCATCACAAGCTGATTCGTAAGGAGTTGGTTCAAAATTGGAGGCCACATCCCCATTGGGCCTTGGTTTCGGTGTAGCATGAGCCCTGGTCGCTATGAAAACCCTGGATAGGACCGAAGACGGAACGTTGATGGCCGTTATGTAGATCCGAGAAAGAGACCTTCCTGAGTTGTTGTTTTCGTGGGGATCTGCCCCTCAAGAGGGAAAAAGGAGAGAAGAACGTGAGAAGCGCAAATCGCAGATGGATTCCGCTGCTGGTCGCGTTGGCTGTCTGGCTGGGGATCTCGTCGGTCCCGGCGGGAGGGCAAGAGAAGGTATCCCTGACTTTCGGGGACTACCCCTACGGTTATGCGGCCAACGCTATCATTAGCTACCAGGCTTTGTACGAAGGGATTGTCAAGCCGGAGGGGGTGGATCTCCAAATCATTCATTCCCCCATCGATGCTGCCGAGCGCCTGATGATGGCGGGCCAGCGCGATTTGGGGGTCATGGCCTTTCTCGCCTATTTCACTGCCCGAGCCAGGGGATTGCCGCTGGTAGCCATCGCGGTGGAGCAACACCTGCAAAAGACCGAGCGTACCGGCATCCCTGCCAACGCCCTGTACGTCCGAGGCGCTGCCGGAATCGATCATCCGAAGAAGCTGGAAGGAAAGAAGATTGGCTTGCCCCTGCTGAGGTCCGCTTCCTCTCTTTATACCCAGGCGATCCTCAAGGATAAATATGGAGTGGATCTGAGCAAAATCACCTGGGTGGATAAACCCCCTCCCATCCTCTACCAGCTCCTCCAGTCGGGGGAAATCGACGCTACTAATCTGTATGGAGAGCCCAGCTACCGGGCCCAGCGCGATCCCTCGATCAAGGTGCTTCTTGTCACCCCGGATGAGTGGGAAGCCATGACGGGCACCACGACAATTACCACTCTCATTGTGGCTAAAACAAGCACCGTCGAAAAATATCCCAAGGCTTTGAAGAGCGTCCTGTCGGCTCTACAAAAATCCAGGGAATATGGCTTGCAACACACGGATCAGGTTCTGGAGCTTGCCGCTAAGAAACTGGGTTTCAGCAAGGACCATCTGAAGCAGGGTATGGGAACCGCTTACTTTCCCTTTGAGGTGGGCCCGAAAGATCTGGCGAGCATGAAGCTCCTCCTGAAGTACGCCGTGGATCTGAAAATGATCGACAAAGAACTTGACCTGGCTACCCTGTTTGCTGACCTGCGCTGATCGGCGAAAGTGGTCGGGGAGGGGTGGCTATCCGTGGCAATAGATAAGCCCCATTTCTAAGAAGGAGGTGGCAGAGGTGAAATTAGGGATTGAGATGGCGCCAAGTAGAGGGTACGGACGAGAAGTGGATTTTTTCCATCAGCATCTGGAGGTGGCGGAAAGGGCGGACGCCCTCGGCCTCGATTTGATTGCCGTTCCGGATTCCATCGGGAGGCATTTTCCTCGTTTGGAGACATCGGTATTTCTTGGAGCTCTGATCGCGCGGACCAAGAAGATCAAGTTCAGCACGGATGTATTTCAAGTTCCTCTGCGACATCCGATCGACATAGCCAGACGCGTGTTGACGCTGGATATTATGTCCGAGGGACGGTTCCTCTTTGGCGTCGGGTTAGGCGGAGTGCAATCAGAGTTTGAAACTCTGCAAGTAGACTGGAAGAGTCGCGGGCGCCGCTTTGATGAATCGATCGAGTTGATCAAAAGACTGTGGACGGAAGACGTGGTAACTCATCACGGTGAGTTCTACCAATTTGAAAACATGGTGATGGATCCAAAACCCTACACGAAACCTCGACCTCAAATCTGGTATGGGGGGTGGGGAGACAAAGCCATGCAAAGGGTGGCAAGAATAGCGGACGGGTGGAGCGCGGATTATGAGACTCTGGTGGCGCCCACCTGGAGTTACAAGGGAGCGCCTGAGGATTATAAACCTTGGTCTCCCGAAGAGCGGCTGGAGACCCTACGGGGATATTGCCGGGAATTAGGACGGGACCCGAAGTCGGTTAAATTTTCGTTTGTTTTGCACGTGAACATAAACCCGGATCGAAACAAGGCGATCGAGGAGATGATCTATCACTGGGAGCGGGTCGGCAAGCTGATTGAGGGGGTTCGGAAAACCGAGGACAAGCTGGCTGTGAACTTCTACGGTCCTGCAGAGCCGCTCATCGAGAAGATGAAAGAGCTATGGGCGCTGGGTCCGGAGCGAATCGTCTTCTATATTCACTCCGTAGACATGGCAACTCAGCTAAAGCGGATCGAAAAGGAAATCTTGCCCAAGATTTGAGATGGAGAGTTCACCTTAGGAAGACGCTCCGATTGTGACGTCTGCCGAAATGGAGGGGATCAGTCATGCGTAACGGCCTGATAGGATTGTGCTGGGCAATGCTCCTGGTAGCAGCGTTGGTCACGAAGGCGTACGCTCAGCGTGAGCCCGTACAGAACCCCAAGCTGGATCAGCTCATTGCGGCGGCGCGGGCTGAGGGTGAGTTGGACTTGGTCGCAGGAGGGGGAACCTGGGGGGAGGCGGAGGGCGTCAAAATTATTCAGGACGCCCTCAACAAGAAGTATGGCCTCAATATAAGAATCCGCTATGCAGCCGGGCCTGCTATGCCGGTTATGACGAATCGCGTCATGGAAACACATAAGGCAGGCGCGAAGTCGGATACGGATCTTCTCGTGTCAAACGCACGTCCCGTGAACATGGTTTTAGGGAAAGGAGTGACTCGATCCTTCGCTTGGAGGGAAGCTTTCCCTTACTTCCCGGCCGATACGATAGAGTTCGGGGGACAACTGATCCGGTTCGTCGACGTTTTTAACGGGATCACCTTCAATACCCGTGAGGTCACCGGAAAGGAACGACTGCAACGTCTTGACGACGTCCTGAACCCAAAGTGGAAAGGGAGGATCGCTTCAACGCCGTATGCCTCAGCCCTTTACTTCTTGGCTTCGAACCGCCTGCTGGGCTACGAAAAAGCCACGGCATATGTCCGGGCTCTGGGTCGGCAGATTGGCGGCTTAATTCGCTGCGGTGAAGAATCCCGGATCGCCAGCGGGGAGTTTCTCATGTTGGCGATGAACTGCGGGAACTACGGTGGAGAAGATTATGCCCGAAAAACTGGAGCACCCGTAGGCGTGACAATCCTTGAAGATGCAGCGGTGCTGGACTCCTTCTACTTTGTGGTTCCGGTGAACTCAGCGCACCCAAACGTCGCCACTCTCCTGGTAGGCTTTCTAATGAGCAAGGAAGGCCAAGACATCTTATCCCGCGTTGTGGGTTGGAGTTCGGCTTCGGTCGAGGGCACGCCGGTCAACAGGGAGTACAAGGAGATGGAGAAGAAAGGGGTGAAAGTGGTGAGGTTCACTGCCGCCTCTTGGGCGGGGGAAGAAGGACAAATCCTGAATCGAGCGACCACCGAGTTTCAAAAAATTCTTGCCGGACGCTGAAGGGAAGCTGATAACGGGTTGAGTAACCCAAGTGACCGAGAGGGGCTGGGGAAGATAGCCCGACGCGGAAGCTTTTTTTGATGTTTCGATGGAGATGATGGTTCTTACAAGAATGAAAAGGGGTTCGTTATTCGATCGCCGGGCGGTATTGGTAGGTATTTCGTTGATCCCGGTTGCCGCACTGGTGCTCTTGGTGAGCGTAGTTATCTGGATGGGCTTTCGCCAGACCGGCGGCGTTTCCGCCAGCTATAGTCTTGATGCCTATCGGCAGCTGTTCGGAGATGCATTCACCTACAAAACGTTACTGAACACCGGCATCTTTTCCCTCGTGACGTTGGCGGTGGCGTTATTATTTGGAGTTCCCGCGGCCTGGCTCGTGGAGCGAACGGATCTGCAGCCGAAGGAAATTCCCCAGACCCTAATGATCTTAGGGCTGCTGACTCCGAGTTTCCTCTCGGCCATGGGATGGGTTTTCTTGCTGAACCCTCGGATAGGAATTCTCAATACTTTGATCACCAGCATTCCCGGTATGGAGTGGGCCCGCATTAATGTGGCTGCGGTCCCGTGGATGGGGGTCATTCAAGGGCTTGGCCTTGCCAATGTGGCCTTTGTCATGGTGTCGCCGACCTTTCGTGTGATGAATCCGGCGTTCGAGGAAGCCGCAAAGGTGCACGGTCTTACTTTCTTCCGGATTCTCCGCAAGGTAACCCTTCGGCTCGCCTATCCGGGAATACTCGCAGCGGCAATCTTTATCTTTATGAGTGCCGTTGCCGCCTTTGACATTCCCGCTGTCATTGGCTTGTCCAACCGGGTATTCACTTTTAGCACGCTCCTCTACATTCAGGTCCAGCCGTTGGACGGCTTGCCAAGGTATGACCTGGCGGGCGCGTCGGCCGTGTTGATGATCGGTATTTCCTTGCTCTTTCTCTGGTGGTACTTCCATACACTAAAATGGGGTCACCGTTATGCTGTGATCACCGGCCAGTCCTACCGTCCGAGACAGGTGGAGTTGGGCGGTTGGAAAGTTTGGGCTTGGGTCTTTCTCGGGACTTATTTTCTTCTCGGGCAGATCTTGCCCCTGTCCGTCCTGGTCTGGAATTCCCTGCTTCTCTACCCTCAGGTACCCTCTCTGAGCAGCCTCAGTCAGGTTTCCCTTGCGAACTTCAGGGCACTCTCCATCCCTCAACTTTTGATCGGTGCTCGCAATACTTTCATTTTGGCGGTTTCAGTGCCGACGCTGACGCTTCTGTTCAGCGTGGCGCTTTCCTGGGTGGTGGTGCGCTCAAAGTTGAGAGGCAGGTTTGTCTTCGATATATTCTCCTTCCTTCCCCACGCTGTTCCCCACATTATTTTCGCCA
This sequence comes from bacterium, assembly GCA_035288405.1. Lineage (GTDB taxonomy): Bacteria > JACPSX01 > JACPSX01 > JACPSX01 > JACPSX01 > JACPSX01. The sequence continues at coordinate 5,314 of DATEAK010000292.1, forward strand.
TAAGCGCGGCCTACGTGTCCATCTTTTTCCTCAGAAGCTTTCTGCCCGTCTATGGGACGATCTATATACTTCTGGGGGTGTATGTGTTGGTCTGGATCAGTTTTGCGACTCGAAATCTCAACACCGCTTTGATCCAAATTCATAGGGAACTGGAGGAAGCAGCCGCGGTCAGCGGCATCTCCCTGTTCAGGATTCTTTGGAAGATTTTGCTGCCCCTGCTTGGTCCGGCCCTGATAAATACCTGGCTGTGGGTTGCCCTGTTGGCTTATCGGGAACTCACGATGGCGTCGATTCTGGCCACCACGAGGAATCTCACCCTTCCGGCCACCATGTGGGGACTCTGGCTATCGGGCTTCTATCCCAAAGCTGCCGCAGTGGCTACCCTGGCGGTTATCGTGATGATCCCGCTCGTTTTCCTGTACTGGTTCGTGGGAAGACGTATCCTTGCCATGGAGCGCATCTCATGATTTCTGTTCGAAACGTTGCCATGCAGTTCCGCTCCCGAGAAGGAGCAGTGCAGGCGCTGCGGGGAATCGATCTCGAGGTGAGAAAGGGGGAGATTTTTGTCCTGTTGGGACGGAGTGGATCAGGCAAGACGACCCTGCTTCGCTGCGTGGCGGGACTAGAGAGGCCCAGCGCCGGAAATATCTCGCTGGGAGGGCGGACGGTGTTTTCAGACGGCGAAGGGATTTTCGTGCCGTCCGAGGACAGAGAGTTAGGCATGGTGTTCCAATCTTACGCCGTCTGGCCCCATATGACTGTTTTTGAGAATGTGGCGCTACCTTTGACCCAAGGGAAGAAAAAGTTTCCAAAGACCGTCGTGAAGAGTAGGGTGAGTGAAGCCCTTCGGTTGGTCCAACTGGAGGAACTCGGGGGACGACCGGCCCCTTTGCTCAGCGGTGGCCAGCAGCAAAGAGTCGCCCTGGCTCGAGCTCTCGCAATCAAACCCAGGGCCCTCCTTATGGATGAGCCGCTCAGCAATTTGGACGCTCGTCTCCGGGAGGAGCTGCGTTTTGAGATTCGAGACCTCGTGAAAAAGATCGGCATTACCGTCCTGTATGTGACACACGACCAGGTGGAAGCCATGGGGTTGGCGGATCGGATCGCCATTATGGATCATGGAGTGATCCTGCAGGTGGGGGATTCACAGGAGCTCTATCATCAACCTGCCAGTGCCTCCGTTGCCGAGTTCTTTGGCTCCATGAACTGGCTGGACGGCAGGATCTCGGAAGTGGGCATCCTGGAGACGGAAATCGGCAGATTGCTCGCCGATGTGGCACGTAGCGTCGGCTCCTCCGTGGCCATCGGGGTGAGGCCTGAGGATGTCGAACTAAGTGTTTCCGCATCCGGCGGTATGAATGAGTTTGAGGGGCAGGTCCTGAGTAGGATTTTTCTCGGGGAGTACATCCTGTTCCAACTTCAGATACGGACCCAGAAGATAACGGCCAAAGTCAGGGGGATCGCCGGCTTGCAGGACAGGATGTACCTCCGGATCCCAAAGGACAAGATCCGAGTGTTTCCCTCCAGGTTAGCAAACTTGCATTCTGCTGCGAAGGAGACGACGTTACCGGTCAACTGAAGAGTGGATTCGAAATTTGAGTACAGATACCCGGTCGGCTTTCATTATAGGGGAGTAGAAAGCCCGGTTGCTTTCAAAACTCTGGTTAGGAGCGGAGACGAACGGTTGATTGCCGCCATGGTGATCTGGAAGGCGGTTTTCCCGTTTGCTGTTTTACCGCGACGCTGTCTCCAGAAGGGACAAAGGAGGGAAGAGCGTGAGCCGTGGAATTCGAGTAAAGAGGTTTCTGTGGGTTGCCGTTGTTGTCTGGCTGGCGGTTGGGGTGTGGCCCGCCATAGCGCAAGAGAAAGTACCTTTGACCTTCGGAGACTATCCATACGGCTATGGAGCCAACGCTCTCGTTAGCTACTCGGCTTTGTATGAAGGGATTGTGAAGCCGGAGGGAGTGGATCTCAACATTATGCACGCTCCCATCGATGCTGCCGAGCGCCTGATGATGGCGGGCCAGCGCGATTTGGGAGTCATGGCCTTCCTGGCCTACTTCACCGCTCGGGCCAAGGGGCTCCCTCTGGTCGCGTTGGCTGTTGAGCAGCGGCTCCAACCAACCGAGCCTTCCGTCCCTCCTGGAAACGCTCTCTACGTCCGAGCCGCCGCCGGGATCGATAATCCGAAGAAGCTGGAAGGAAAGAAGATTGGAATGCCGCTGCTTCGGTCCGCTTCCTCTCTTTATACCCAAGCGATCTTCCGGGATAGATTTGGAGTGGATCTGAGCAAGATCACCTGGGTGGACAAACCACCTCCTATTCTCTACCAGCTCCTCCAGTCGGGGGAAATCGACGCGGCCAATCTGTATGGGGAGCCCAGCTACCGGGCCTTTCGGGATCCCTCGCTCAAGGTGCTCTTCGTCACCGCGAACATGTGGGGGTCCTGGACAGGCACCAACACGATCACCACTCTGATCGTCGCCAAGAAGAGTACGGTGGAGAAGTATCCCCGGGCACTCAAGAGCGTTCTATCGGCTTTGCAGAAATCCAGGGACTATGGCCTGCAGCACACGGATCAGGTCCTGGAGATTGGCGCCAAGAAACTGGGCTTTGACAAGGAGCATTTGAAGCAGGGCGTGGGGGGCAACTACTTTGCCTTTGAGGTGAGCCCGCAGGATCGGGAGAGCTTGAAGCTCCTCCTGAAGTACGCCGTGGATCTGAAGATGATCGACAAAGAGCTCGACCTGGCCACCCTGTTTGCCAACTTGGGAGAACCGGCGCGCTAAGAGGGACCCGTTAGCGTGTCGAAGTGAAGTCGGAGGGAGAAAATGTTTCCAATACGACCCGGGAAGCGCCGCGCCTGGCTGCAAGCGGTCAAAGGAATGCGCGGCCTGGTGATCTCTTACGCCATTACGGTTCTCTTGTGGTATGGGCTGGGATTACGCATGGGTCCGGATATTTTTCCGGGGCCACTCAGAACCGTGGTGGCCGTCGGTAAGATCCTCAGCAACGCAAATCTGACCAAGCACGTGGGGATCACATTCGGCCGGACGGTAGGCGGAGTGATCCTCTCCATGTTCATCGCCGCTGTGGCGGTACTTGGAGCCCGGTATTGGGGGCCCTTTCGCTATTATTTCCTGAGAGTATTTTATCCGGCAATGCGGGCCATCCCACCAGTGGCCGTTGCTCTCCTGGCCATCGTCTGGTTCGGCCTGGGAACAGGCACCGTCATCTTCGTCATCGTGATCACCGTACTGCCGATTTACATGATCGACTTGTGGGAAGGGCTGAAGGTGATCGATGCCACCCTGGTGGAGATGGCTTCTGTATTGACCAGCAACCGCACCCGGATTCTGAAAAAGGTGGTGTTTCCGATGCTGGTGCCGGTGCTCTTCTCTTCCACCAAGCTGTCGTTCTCGGTGGCCTTCAAGTTGGCCTTGATAGGAGAATTGCTCGGAGCGACCAGCGGCATGGGATTCATGGTCTATCTGTCCCAGCAAGAGTACAAAACCGATATGGTCTTTGCCTGGACCTTCCTGCTGGTGCTGCTCGTTGTCTTCCTTGAATTCTATTTTTTCGATCTCACGGAAAGGAAATATCTCTACAAATGGCAGACTCCGAAATGATCGAAGTGCGGCAATTAGGCAAGCGATTTGGTTCCCTGCAGGTACTTGACAACCTCTCTTTCAAGGTGGCTCAAGGAGAGTTCGTCACGATCTTCGGACCCTCCGGATGCGGTAAAACTACACTGTTGCGGATCCTGGCGACTTTGGAGCAACCGGATGAAGGGGCCATCGTCGTGGACGGAGTGGACGGATCCTCGCGGCATGAGGAGTATAAGGGCAAGATCAGCGTGGTCTGGCAGGATCCCCGGCTGCTGCCCTGGCGCACCGCCGTCCAAAACGTGACGTTTGCCCTGGAGATGCGCCACCCGGAGGTTTCGAAAGAGGAGGCCAGAAGTCGAGCCAATGAAACCCTGAAGCTTGTGGGACTGATGGATTTCGCCGGTCATCTCCCCCGGCAGTTAAGCGGCGGCATGCGGCAGAGGATCAACCTGGCCAGGGCTTTGGTTCTCGATGCCGATATCATGCTGATGGATGAACCGCTGTCCAACTTGAATGAGATTACGGAAAAGAGACAATTGATGAATGAGATTGCGCGTCTCTGGGAGGTGAAACGGAAGACCGTCATCTACGTGACTCATTCGGTGAGCGAAGCGGTCTATCTCTCTGATCGGATCCTGGTATTTTCCGACAAGCCCACCACTCTGCTAGAAGAAGTTCGGGTTTCCTTGAGCAGGCCTCGGAATCTGACCAGCCGTACCGCCGAGGAGATCGGCAATCATATCAGCGAGCTTTTCGGAGGGATGATTGGTTAGGAAATCCTGCTCAAGAAAATATTGCTTATGACTGCATATTCCGACGCAATTCGGCCACCCTTCCGAGGCCAAACCGGCCACTGTTCCGATGTAAATTCGGCCACCCTTCCGAGGGGAATCCGGCTGGCGTTCCGAGCCGATTCCGGCCACTGTTTCCCGGCCGGTCGGTAGGAATCGGAACGAACCCGGACTGATCGTCCCCCCAGGAGCTGTTTCCGACGCCGGGGTATTCCACCGGGGGTATCCTTGGACCTTTTCACCCAACGTGAGGAGGTCATTGGATGCCCCGAAGGAGAATCCCCGTGCGCAAGATCAAGGAAGCTCTTCGTCTCAAGTTCGCCTGCGGCCTGACCGACCGCCAGGTCGCCCGCAGCCTCGGCGTGGCTCGCAGCACCGCGGCGGAGTATTTCCGCCGCTTTGCCGCCTCGGGGCTGCCGTATCCGTTGCCCGAGGAGATCGACGACGCCTCTCTTTCGGCGCGCCTGTTCCCGTCCCCCTCGTCCCTGCCGCCTCCTCTGTCCCGTCCCCTGCCCGATTTTGCCACCCTGCAAGGGGAACTGCGCAAAAAGGGAGTGACCCTGATGCTGTTGTGGGAGGAGTACCGGCAGGATCATCCCGACGGGTACCAGTACAGCCGGTTCTGCGACCACTACCGCCTCTGGCTTCGTCGCCGGGACCTGGTGATGCGCCAAGAGTACAAAGCCGGGCAGAAGATGTTCGTCGACTATGCGGGGAAAACGATGCCCGTCGTTGTCGACCGGTTCACCGGCGAGGTCCGCGAGGCTCAGATCTTTGTGTCCGTCCTGGGGGCCTCCAACTACACGTTCGCCGAAGCGACCTGGACCCAGAGTCTTGCCGACTGGACCGCCTCCCACGGGCGGGCCTTCGAATACTTTCAGGGGGTCTGCGATGAGCTGATCCCGGACAACCTGAAAAGCGCCGTCACCACGCCCTCCTTCTACGATCCCGCACTCAATCCGACCTACGAGGAGATGGCCGCCCACTACGGGACCGCCGTGCTGCCCGCCCGGGTCCGCAAAGCCCGGGACAAGGCGAAGGTGGAGACCGGCGTCCTTCTCGTCACCCGCTGGATCCTGGCCAGGCTTCGCCACCGCACCTTCTTCTCTCTGGCCGAACTCAACGCCGAGATCCGCCGCCTCCTCGAAGCGCTCAACCAGCGTCCCTTCCGCAAGATGGAGGGATCGCGCCAGTCCCTCTTCGAGACTATGGAGAAACCCGCGCTCAAGCCTCTGCCGGAGCGCCCCTTCGAATACGGCGAGTGGAAGAAAGCCAGGGTCAACATCGACTACCACGTCGACGTCGAGAGGCACTACTACAGCGTCCCGTACCCTCTGCGCGGCTCCGAGGTCGACGTCCGGTTCAACGCCGCCACCGTGGAGATCCTTCACCAGGGCAAGCGGGTGGCCTCCCACGTCCGCAGCTTCCTCAAGGGCAGACACACCACCCTGCGGGAACATCTGCCTGCATCCCACCGCGAGTACCGCGACTGGCCGCCTTCCCGACTGGTCGCCTGGGCCCAACAGATCGGCCCTCGGACCTCGGAGGTGGTCGAGACGATCCTCTCCGCCGGCGCCTACCCCGTCCAGGGATACCGCCGCTGCCTGGGGATCCTGCGTCTGGGAAAGAAGTACGGCGAAGGACGGCTGGAGAGCGCCTGTGAGCGGGCCCTGGCGCTTGGCGCCCTCTCGTACCAAAGCATCCAGTCGATCCTGAAAACTCATTCTGACAAGAAACCCTTGCGCCCCCAGAAGCCCGCCCCGGAGCCCCTGCCGGCCCACGACAACGTCCGGGGACCCGGGTATTACATCCACTGATCCCACGCGAAAGGAGACCAGGAACATGCTTGTGCACCCTCTCATGGAAACGCTCTCCCGCCTGAAGCTCGTCGGAATGGCCCGGGCGCTCGAAGAACAGCTCCGCACCCCGGAGATCGAGTCCCTCTCCTTCACTGACCGACTCGCGCTGCTCCTCGATCGCGAGAGCGTGGAGCGCGACAACCGGCGGCTCAAGAGCCGCCTCAAGGTGGCCCGCCTGCGGGAAGCCGCCGCCGTCGAGGACATCGACTACCGTCATCCCCGCGGCCTGGACAAGGCGCTCCTGCTCCACCTCACCTCCTGCGCTTTCCTGCGGGAGCACCTCAACGTCTTCATCACCGGGCCCACGGGAGTGGGCAAGACGTATCTGTCCTGCGCCCTGGGGAACAAGGCGTGCCGCGAGGGCTACAGCGTCTCCTACGTTCGCCTCCCGCGGCTGCTCGAAAACCTGGGCGTCGGCCGCGGCGACGGACGATACGCCAAAATCCTCGACGCCTTCGCGCGCACCGAACTCCTCATCCTGGACGATTGGGCGATGGCGCCCCTGACCGACGAGCAGCGACGCGACCTCTTCGAAATCCTCGAGGATCGCTACGGCCGAAGGTCCACCATCGTCGTCAGCCAACTCCCCGTGGAGAAGTGGCACGACGCTCTCGGGGAACCCACCCTGGCCGATGCCATCCTCGACCGACTTCTTCATAACGGCTACAAGATCGCCCTCAAGGGAGAGTCCATGCGGAAAAAGAAAGGACGGAGGTTGACAGAAAACGGCCACTGTGAGAAACAGTAATCCCCGGCGTCGCTGACGCTCCGAGGGTGGCCGGAATCCTCTCGGAACGATGGCCGGCTTCGTCTCGGTTCAGGTGGCCGAAATCGTCGGAATACGCATTCACGAGCTTCTCTGAGTTGAAAGCCCTTTCCAGCCTCAGTGAGCCTTCTTCCTTTGGCCAGAGTCCCGAGTGCGGACTTCACATACTTGAGTGATGTGCCAAATCTGGCCCGGAAGATAGCGCCTCTTTGCTCGTGGCATAGGGGTCCGCGACTCGCGCTGGTTTTGGTGTCAAAAAGACGC
>DATEAK010000293.1:0-5928 GCA_035288405.1 bacterium
GCATGGAGATTTACGGCGTGAGACGTGATGGGTAAGGCGTGTAGGGGCAACCCCTGGCAACAAAGGCAAAGGGCAGGGAGCATGGAACGGAGAGCAAGTTCCCTGCTCGTTTGCCCCGGCAGGGAAGATCTGAAGTTATGAGGACCGGCGTGGATTTGCGTCGCGATGGGAGAACGCCCGTATTCGTTCTCTTGGTAACGCTTGCTTTGGTGCTGGGACCCATTCTGACAGCGCTCTGGTTTAGCTTTCGCACTGGGCTTCCCGGTTTCCCTTCCCCTTACACCTTGAAGAACTATGTCGACATCCTCGGCTCCTCTAAGGTTTATGGGGTGTTCCTCAACACCTTGGGGCTCGGCGTAGGGACGATGATCACCGTCATGCTCTTTGCCGTCCCCCTTTCTTGGCTTTTGGCCCGCACCGATTTGCCAGCCAAGAGTCTGTGGCTGACAGTGCTAAGCGTGGAGATCCTTATTCCCGGTTTCCTCAAGGCCTTTGCCTGGATTCTCCTCCTCAATCCGCGCACCGGGATCATTAACGTTGTCCTGATGGGGTTGCTGGGTCTGGAACGGGCGCCGATCAATATTTACACGCTTCCCGCCATTTCTTTCATCCAGGGATTGAGTCTGACCCCCCCAGCGGTTTTCATGATCGTGACAGCCTTCCGGGCCATGGACATCTCGCTTGAAGAATCTGCTCGGGTCCATGGCATGCGTTACGGCGCTATCGCGCGCCGGATCACTCTTCCGCTGATGATGCCGGCTCTGGTGGCTGCGCTCCTCTACTATTTCGTCACCGCGATCGAGACCTTCGAGATCCCGGCGATCCTTGGTCTACCGTCGCGGATTTTCGTCGTGACGACCCTGATCTATGAAAGCACGCAGCCCGATGCGGGTCTCCCTAACTACGGTGGCGCGAGCAGCATTGGAATCCTGCTGAGCGCGTTTTCCACCGCGGGGTTGTACTTTTACTTTCGCACCTTGCGCAGGGCGAACCAGTACGCGGTGATCACAGGCAAGGGCTACCGAACTAGAGAGATCGCGCTTGGAAAATGGAAATGGGTCGGGATGGCTTTCGCTCTTTCTTATCTTCTGCCGGCACTTGTTCTGCCTTTCCTCACGTTGGTTTGGGCTTCGCTGTTCCGGTACCTGCAGGCGCCGTCCCTTAAGGCCCTGTCGCTGGCATCCCTGGATGCCTACACGAAAATCTGGGACGCCGCCGGTCCAACCGTGCTAATGAATACAGCGCTCCTGATGGCCATTACAGCCACGCTCGTAATGTCCCTGAGTGTCCTCATCTCATGGGTGGTCATTCGCAGTAGCTTCAGGTGGAAAAAGGCGCTGGATATGGCGGCCTTCTTGCCTCACGCGGTCCCTTCGGTTGTCTTTGCCCTAGCTCTGGCTATCTTTGCTCTGACCCTCAGGCTTCCCATCTACGGGACCATCTTCATCCTGATATTTGGGAACACGATCAAATACCTGGGCTGGGGAACTCGCAGCGTAAACAGTACGATGATTCAAATCCACAAAGAGCTGGAAGAAGCGGGCCAAGTCCATGGAATGGTCCGCCTTCAGGTCCTGCGCAGGGTCATCCTTCCCCTCATCGGCCCGTCCGTAGTCAACGGCTGGATGTGGATCGCCCTGCTGGCCCTGCGAGAAGTGACCATGGCGCTCATGCTTTACTCGACTCGGAACGTGGTTATATCGACTCAGATTTGGAGTCTGTGGCGAGCTGACACAGCTCAGGCCGCCGCCCTCGGGGTCGTGCTGGTAATTGTTGTTGCAGTAGTCTGGTTTTTAGCGCGCAAGTTCTTGGAGAGTCGCCTTGTCCATCCATTCTGAGTTGTTCGAAGGGTGGCGGGGGCTTCCGTAGGCATCGAGGAATTATACGAGATGATTCGCGTCACGGGTTTAATCAAGGAGTACCAGACAGACCAGGGCGCGGTGAAAGCCTTGCGGGGAATATCTCTGGACATCGAGAAGGGGGAATTTTGTGTTCTACTGGGTCCGAGCGGATGCGGGAAGACCACAACTTTGAGGTGTGTGGCAGGTTTGGAGCAGCCTGACTCGGGAGAAATTATCATCGAGGACACAGTGATGAACTCTCCCCAGCGGAAGATTTACGTCCCCCCTGAGGACCGCGGCATCGGCATGATTTTTCAGTCCTACGGCATCTGGCCCCACCTGGACGTTTTTCACAACATCTCTCTTCCTTTGGAACACGGGAAGAAGAAACTGCCTCGGTCTGAAATTAGAGACCGGGTAGCAGAGGCCCTGGATTTGGTGCGCCTCAAAGGATTGGAGGGACGCAGGGCTACGGATCTGAGCGGGGGGCAACAGCAACGAGTCGCGTTGGCCCGATCCTTCGCCTGCAAGCCCAAGGTTCTGCTCATGGATGAGCCATTGAGCAACTTGGATGCCAAGCTTCGGGAAGAGATGAGGTCAGAAATCAAGCAGATAACCTCTAGCGTGGGAATCACAGTTCTCTATGTGACCCACGACCAGTCGGAAGCACTGGTTATGGGTGACGTTGTGGCGGTCATGCGGGGAGGGATGATTCTGCAGCGTGGCTCTCCGCAAGAGCTCTATAGTCGTCCAGAGAGTCTTGAGGTGGCTGAATTCCTGGGAGAGATGAACTTCATTCAGGGACGCAAGGTGGGTGGTGAGTTGCGGGGCCCGCATCTGGTGGAAACCCGCCTCGGGAATTTCATGAGCGATTCGGCGTGGGAGGTCTCTGTGGGAGAGGCTGTCGTGCTCGGAATTCGGCCCGAAGATATCCAACTGTGCGGAGAGAAGCCTCAGGCAAATAATGCAGTGGCCGCTTCGATCGTTCACAGGCAGTTTCTGGGCAATGCGACCATGTATGAGCTCAATAGCAGCGGAATAAGAATTTCTGCAAGAGCAACTGTCCGCCCGGCATCGACTTATTCGTCTGGTGGGGCGATATTTGCAGTTTTGGATATGTCCTGCTTGCACTTGTTCAGGTGTGTGGAGTCCAAGGAATGAACCCTGTACCACGGACTTACGTCCGCTGCTTTGGGGTGCCCTTAGGGGAAGTCCAGAACGTTCACCTGGATCCGACACTTTCACAGGAGTGGAGACCTTTGTGATCGAGGATTTTCGCATCGGGGTTCATTTCAACACTCACCTGCGGGGCGTTTTGTGGCACGGGGTGAATGGCATTGGGAGGGGAGATTGAAGCCGTCTTACCGAATGGAAGAGAGTAAGCCGTTGTTTCAGATGCTGCCGCGCCGCCGCATCTACGAGGCGATTGTCAGCCAGATCAAAGAAGCCGTGTTCAGAAGAGAGCTGAAGCCTGGGGATCGGCTTCCTTCTGAAAAGGAAATGATGAGAATCTTCGGAGTAAGCAATATGGCGGTTCGGGAAGCCATGCGGACGTTGGAGCAGCAGGGACTGATCCAGGTCCGGAAAGGGAGCGGAGGAGGATGTTTTATTTCTGAAATCAATAACGATGCTCTCACAAGCTTTTTTAATTTGGCGATGGTCCAAGGCAAGGTCAGGCTAAATGACTTGACAGAGATTCGGCTCATGGTGGAACCCGAGCTCACAAGGCTAGCCGCAATTAGGGGAAATGCGGACGATGTGCGCGCTCTGGAAAAGATGCACGATCAGGCCGAGCGCCTTATTTCCGTCGGATCCCCGGTGAGTGGGGCCAACATCGACTTTCACGGCAGACTGGCGCTGGCCTCGGGAAACCACCTGGCTATCATGCTTGCAGGTTCGTTGCGTGATCTCCTCCTAGAACTCATGAATGCTCGCACGGAGAGTAAAAAGGCTCAGGTAGAGGTGCAAAAACACCACGCGAGGATCATCGAAGCCGTCAAAAAGAGAGATGCGGAAGAAGCGTGCGACGAAATGCGCCAGCACATTCTCTGGCTCCATAGCAGGCTGGGTGATCGGCCTAAGTTCTAGGCTATGCGTCTCCCTATGAATGAACCCGGAGAAAGACCGGTAAAAGAGGCTAAGAAGGGGGAATCGATGGGATACAAAAGCCTGGGTGAATATCTCCAGCGATTAGAAGAAGAGGGAGAACTAATCCGCGTCAAGCGAAAGATTAACAAGGATACGGAGCTTATGCCCCTGGTGCGCTGGCAGTTTCGAGGTTTGACCAAAGAGCAGCGCAAGGCGTTCTGGTTTGACAACGTCGTGGATGCCAAGGGCAGAAGATATGACATGCCGGTGGTGGTCGGGATTCTAGGCGCCTCACGAAAGATTTACGCCCTGGCAATGGGGACTACCGTAGACCAAATATCCAAGGTCTGGGAGCAGGCGCAGCTTCACCCAGTCGATCCGGTTCTGGTGCAAACAGGGAGGGTCAAAGAGGTCATTCAACGTGGAGCCGACCTATTGAAAGAAGGCGGAGGGATGGATCTTTTCCCGACTCCTATCTCTCTTCCCGGCTTCGATTCAGCGCCATATCTTTCAGCTCCTTGCATGGTGAGCAAGGATCCTGACACGGGAATCCGCAACGTGGGCACGTACCGGGGCATGGTGAAGGCCCGCAATCGCCTGGGAATACTTGCCCACCGCACGCAGCATATGGGCGTTCACATGGCCAAGTGCAAGAAACTGAATAAACCTTTGGAAGTTGCTATTATCCTAGGCTATCCGCCCCAGGTGGGATTGTGTAGTGTCACGAAGATCCCTTATGGCATCGACGAGTTCAGCATCGCTGGCGGGATCGCGGGAGAACCGATCCCCCTGGTGAAGTGCGAAACGATTGACATGGAGGTCCCGGCCGACGCGGAGATTGTCTTAGAAGGGATTATTCCCACGGATTACCTGGAACCCGAGGCCCCTTTCGGAGAATTCACCGGCTACATAGGGGAGCGAATCCTGAGTCCGGTCTTCCACATCCAATGCATCACTCACCGTCGCAATCCAATCTATCACGCCTACATCAGCCAGTTCCCGCCGAGCGAAAGCAGCACGATCCGAGGAATCGGGCGGGAGGCGGTCCTTTACAAGCATCTTAAACACAACTGCAACGTGCCGGGCATTCTGGATGTCGCCTGCCACGAGTACTGCGGATCCAATAACTATGTGGTTATCCAAATGGACAAGATCCATAACAGCCATGCATGGCAGGCTCTGAACTCGGCTGCCGGTTACGACCCCGGCCTGGGGAAAATCATTGTAGCCGTCGATAAGGACATCGACCCACACGACTCGGAGAACGTCAACTGGGCTCTCTGCTACCGCATGCAGCCTCATCTGGATATGCGGGTGGTGCCGGGAAGGGTCTATGCGTTGGATCCCTCCTCGGCTCCTCCCGGAGCATCCCGGGAGGAACGACACTATCCTTCTCCTACCGGCACATCTTGTGTGCTCATCGACGCCACTCGGAAATGGGCATATCCTCCGGTTTCTTTGCCGGAAAAGATGTACATGGAAAATGCGCGCGCGATCTGGCAGGAGTTGGATCTGCCTGCTTTGACTCCCAGGGTTCCATGGTACGGCTACTCACTGGGAGACTGGACGCCGGAAAACGAGGAGGAGGCCCAGATCGCGGTGCGCGGGGATTACTATCAGACCGGAGAGAAGTTAGCCGGAAGAGGAGTAAAGGTCTGAGCGACAAATAGCTAAGCGCATGGCGCAAAGAGCGGGGGGCAGGGAGCGAAGAGGCGGGGTATCGTAAGGCGCGTAGGGGCAACCCCCCTGTGATTGCCCAAGAAATCAGAGGTCAGTGTTATCTGACGTCTGACCTCTGGATTCGGAGTAAAGAGAGTGGACCTTGGTTTTGCAAAAAAAGTCGCCGTAGTCACGGGGGGAACTCGCGGGATTGGCAAGGCTTGCGCTCGCCTTTTCGCCGACGAGGGAGCAAAGGTTGCCATCTGCGCTCGCAATCTAGAGCGCTTAAAATCAGTAGAGCGGGAGATTGAAAGTCTTGGAACCGAAGTGCTGGCTCTCC
>DATEAK010000294.1:0-4398 GCA_035288405.1 bacterium
CAGCGGCCTCGCTGCCCTTGGGTTCGAACTCCACGTTCTCTCTCCTTACCGGCTCCCGAGTCTGACAACGGCAAAAATCCCCGCCGGTCTTGATGAGGCCAAGATCCGACAAACTCTCCTGGAGCAACATAACATCGAAATCGGCGCGGGCCTTGGGCCCTTGCGGGGGAAGGTATGGCGAATCGGTCTCATGGGACAAAACGCCGCTCTCCCCGTAGTGCTCACGCTACTGACTGCGCTGGAACAGATTTTGCGCGCTCAGGGCCGCCTGGAAAAGCCGGGCATAAGCCTCCAGGCCGCACAGAAAGCCTTCCTCGAAGGCTGACAAGCCATCGCCAGGGCCCCTTTGCTTGACAAGGTTTGTAGGGTGCCCTAGAGTATAAACACAAACTGTTCTTTCATGGCACCCGCCCACAGACAGTATGGAATCATGAGATGAAACCCTTCTTTCAGGTGAAAACTCCCGCTGAGGTTTTCGAAATCTTGCGTGACTTTCCGTCTGTATCCAAGGAAGAGGTGGGAATGTCTTCCGCGCTGGGACGCGTGACCGCCGAACCCATCACCTCTCCGGAAAATCTCCCTCCCTTTCATCGAGCCACGGTGGACGGCTATGCCGTTCTGGCCAAGGACACTTTCGGAGCTTCGGACGGAGTCCCCGTTTACCTGGAGATGATCGGAGAAATTTTCATGGGAGAGGAAGCCCGCGAGCCCATCTCAGCGGGCCGGGCGATCAAGATCGCCACGGGGGGAATGCTCCCTGCGGTTGCAGACGCGGTGGTCATGGAAGAATATACGAATCTGCCGGACAACCGCACGCTGGAAGTGACCCGCGCCTGTGCGCCGTGGGATGGCGTGCTGCGGACGGGAGAAGACGTGCGTCTCGGTGACATGATCTTGGAACCCGGCAGGCTCATACGGCCCCAGGAGATTGGTGCTCTTTCCGCACTGGGGATCGTCCGACTGGGTGTCTATCGAAAGCCCATGGTTTCCCTGATCGCCACGGGGGATGAGCTTGTGAACCCGGAACAGGTTCCCGCTCCCGGACAGATCCGCAACTTGAACCAGTATTCCATCGGGGCGATGATCGAGGAGTGCGGAGGAATCGTCGACCATCGCGGAATCATTCGCGACGATTATGAAACGATCCACGGGGTGGTGACGGATTGCCTGGAGCGCTCGGACCTTGTCCTCATCTCCGGAGGAAGCTCCATCGGCCGCAAGGATTTCACGGTGGAGATCATCGAGTCGCTGGGAAAACCGGGTGTCCTCGTGCACGGCATTTCCATAAGTCCCGGCAAGCCCACGATCGTGGCCCGCATTGGAAACAAGCCGGTCATCGGGCTTCCGGGTCATCCTGTGTCGGCCATGATCGTCTTTGAAGTTTTCATGAAACCTCTCATCCGCCGGCTGGCCGGGCTCCCGACCCAGTCCGAGCACTGGGGGAAAAAACTGCGTGCCCGCCTCTCTCGCAACGTGGCTTCCGCCCAGGGTCGTGAAGATTACATTCGCGTCGCCCTCGAGAAGTCCAACGGAGGTTGGGCGGCACAACCGGTACTGGGAAAGTCCAGCATGATCTCTACGATGATAAGGGCCGATGGTTACATACGAATCGACCTGAATTCGGAAGGTTTCAGAGAAGGGCAAGAAGTCGAGGTGACCCTTTTCTAGGAAACTGCAAAGTAGGAGCTAAATGGAGCGCAACGTTTACCTGGACAAGAAGCCTCTCGAAGAAGCGCGAAACCTTTTATTCTCCGAAGTACACTTCCCCTCTCCGCGTCCCTGGGAGGAGATGAGCGTCGAAGAATCCCTGGGACGCATCACGGCCAAGCCCGTTTTCGCGCCGATCTCTTCCCCACACTTCCACGCCAGCGCCATGGACGGCTATGCCGTGCGCTCCGATGAAACTTACCAGGCCAGCGAGCGCGAGCCCGTGCGCCTGAAGATCCCGGACCAGGCCGTACCTCTGGACACCGGAGATCCCCTGCCCTCCGGCATGAACGCCGTCATCAAAGTGGAAGACGTGCAGCCCATTGGAGAAGAGGCAATCGAGATTGTCGCTTCCGTCCCTCCCTGGAACTACGTCCGTGTGGCCGGCGAGGACATCGTGGTCACCGAACTCATCCTGCCCGAAAATCATCGAATTCGCCCTTGTGACCTGGGCGCCCTTTTGGCCGGCGGGATCACCTGCCTGCCCGTGCGCCGCCGTCCCCGGGTGGCCGTGATCCCCACGGGAGATGAACTGGTCGAGCCCGGAACCCAGCTCAAGAGCGGCGACATCATCGAATTTAACTCACGGGTCCTCTGTGCCTATGCACAACAGTGGGAAGGGGAAGGAGTCCGATTTCCCATTGTTAAGGACAGCTACGAAGACCTCTGCCGGGCTCTCAACCAGGCTCTGGAGACCTGCGATATCGTGACCATCAACGCGGGCTCCTCGGCGGGCCGCGAAGATTTCACGGCCCGGGTCATCGGCGACATGGGAAAGCTGTTGGTACACGGCGTCAGCATCATGCCCGGCAAACCCACCGTGATCGGCATCGTCCGCAACAAACCCGTGCTCGGCATTCCCGGCTATCCGGTCTCGGCCATCATCTCCTTCCAGGAGTTCGTGCGCCCCTTGATGTACGAGTTCTTGGGCATCCCCAGGCCTGCACCGAAAAAGGTCAAAGCCCTGGTGCCCCGCAACATTCCTTCCCGATTGGGCAATGACGAGTACATCCGTGTGAAACTGGGCAAGGTGGGAGATAAAATTATCGCCTCACCGCTGAGCCGCGGAGCTGCTGTCATTACTTCCCTGGTGAAGGCCGACGGGATCATCAAGATCTCTCGCTTTTCTGAAGGGATCAACCAGGGAGAGATCGTCGAGGCGGAGCTTCTGCGTTCGGAAGAGGACATTGAAAACAGCGTGGTGGTCATTGGCAGTCACGACCTGACCCTCGATCTCCTCTACACGGAGCTGCGCCGTCGCTACCCCGAGCTCACCCTTTCCTCTACGAACGTAGGGAGTATGGGGGGACTCATGGCCCTCAAAAACAGGGAAGCCCATCTGGCCGGCTCTCACCTGCTGGACACCGAAACGGGCCGCTACAACTTCTCCTACATTGAACGTTACTTGAAAGGCGTCGAGGTGACCGTTGTGCACCTGGCCTTGAGGGAGCAAGGTCTCTTCATCCCCAAAGGAAACCCCAAGGGAATAGAAAGTCTCAAGGACCTGGGCAGAAAGGGGTTGCGGTTCGTCAACCGCCAGAAGGGAGCCGGCACCCGCATCCTGCTCGATCACCGTCTTAAACAGCTCGGCATCGATCCCTCATGCATCGAAGGGTACGACCGGGTGGAGTACACGCACATGGCCGTGGCCATGGCTGTGGCCAGCGCCGTGGCCGATGTAGGACTCGGGGTCATGGCCGCCGCTCGGGCACTGGGTCTGGATTTCATCCCGGTTGAACAGGAGCAGTACGACCTGATCATCTTGAAGCGTTTCCTGGATCACCCGCCCGTCGCAAAACTCCTGGAGGTCATTCGCTCTCCGTCTTTCCGTGAGCAGGTCGCCGCTTTGGGCGGATATGACGTTTCCCGCATGGGCGAAATCGCCACGCCATAGTTGTGGGCACGGTACTCGATGTATACCTTTCGCAAGTTATCGATTCCTTTCCTCATACTCATGTTAGCTGGCTGTGCAGGACAGTTGCCCAGAGAGACCGGCACGAATCCCGATCAGCCGCCAAACCTGCGGTACTATGCTTTTGAAGCCTATGCCAAGGCATTCCGGGGACCGGCAAAGCAAAATGAGCCGCCAATCGTCGAACAATTCAAAGAGCGGGGACCGGTTCAGCCGGGGCAATCAATCGGGACCGCAGAAGAACCACTCGAAGTGCTCTCGCAAAAGCATAACGACCGGATTCAAAAGTCCAGGGCCCTTTACGACGATCAGGAATATCTCGAAGCAATCGAGGAAATCAAGCCCGCCTACAAAGACGAGCCCGACAACCCATTCATACTGGAAACCTACGCCCGCGCTCTGTTTCGCGCTCCCGGGATGCGGCCGCAAAGCTTGTCAATGTATCTTCGTCTCATGAAAATCCTGGACGCCCAGGGGAACGACCGTAAGGGTACGATCGTAATCTCAGCACCGTTTATCGATGCCTACTGGAAAATGGGTCTTCTGCACCTGGACTCCGGAGAATACGGCCCGGCTGCGCTGCAGATCAGTAAGGCTCTGGCAGGCGGCATGGGAAAAACTCCTGGAGCACAGGAGCAAGCCCTCGGATATCTGACGGAGGCGTTCTTTCATCTGGGCAATCATGAAGCCGCCAGTTATTACGGGACTCAGACGCTCCTACTGAACCCGAAGAACACGTATGTCCTGCAGTACTTGAAACAAATTCCCGAGCCCAAGTG
>DATEAK010000295.1:0-17777 GCA_035288405.1 bacterium
AACTTCTCGATGATCATTTCTTTGCGGATCCCGATGACAGAATCTGCGGGTCCGGTCATACCGGCATCCGTGATATAGGCGGTCCCGCCGGTCAAGACTCTTTCATCGGCAGTCTGCACGTGCGTATGGGTTCCCACCACCGCGCTGACTCTTCCGTCCAGGTACCAACCCATGGCGACCTTCTCCGACGTGGCTTCGCCGTGCATGTCTACAAGGATGATCCGGGTCTCGGCCCTGAGCTTGGCAATTTCACGATCCGCGGTGCGGAAGGGACAGTCAACAGGGTCCAGGAAGACCCGGCCGCAGAGGTTCAGAACACCGACTCGCTCCCCCCCCGGAGCCTCCACCACCGTCATACCACGGCCGGGCGTATCCGGGGGGTAGTTGGCGGGACGCAGCAAGCGACTATCCTGATCGAGAAGCTGAATTCCCTCCACCTTGTCCCAGATGTGATTGCCCGAGGTCAGGAGGTGGACACCGCAACTAAAAAGCTGATCGGCTACCTTTGGAGTGATGCCGAACCCGCCGGCCGCGTTCTCACAGTTGGCAATGCAGAGGCCGATTCCGTGTTCTTTGACCAGAACCGGAAGACACTCGGCCACCATTCGGCGACCGATTTTACCGACAATGTCCCCGATAAAAAGGATCTTGAGATCATCGGGCATATTCCACCGCACGCACCTCCCGGATGACCGTCACCTTGATTTCACCCGGGAACGCCATCTCCTGCTTGATCTTTTTCGCAATGTCCTTGGCCAGGAAAAGGGCCTCGGCATCCTTGATTTGCTCGGGCTCTACCATAACCCGCATCTCCCGACCCGCCTGAATCGCATAGGTCTTGGCCACCCCCTTGAAAGATTCGCCGATCTCTTCCAACTTGGCCAGACGCTTTACGTAGCTCTCGAGCATTTCCCGCCGGGCTCCCGGGCGCGCCGCCGATAAGGCATCGGCGGCGTCCACGAGAACAGCCTCTATGCACGTAGCCTCCACGTCGTCGTGATGGGAGGCGATGGCATTGATCACTTCTGGAGGTTCTCCGTAACGCTTGGCCATCTCAATACCCACCTGGATATGGGAGCCCTCCATCTGTTGGTCAACCGCTTTACCGATGTCGTGGAAGAGGCCGGCTCGTTTGGCAAGCTTCGGATCAAGATTCAACTCGGCAGCCATCAAGCCGCATAGATGCGCAACTTCCTTTGAGTGCTGGAGGACATTCTGAGAATAGCTCGTCCGGAATTTCAGTCTCCCCAGAAGCTTTACCAGTTCCACATGGATCCCCGTAAGTCCCAACTCAAATACCGCCTGCTCGCCGTCCTCTCGGAAGCCGTTTTCAATCTCCTTCTTGATCTTATTGACGACTTCCTCGATACGACCCGGATGAATCCGGCCGTCGGCCACCAGACGCTGCAAAGCCTGGCGGCAAACTTCTCTCCGGATCGGATCGAAGCAAGAAATAATGACCGCTTCTGGGGTATCATCGATGATGAGATCCACTCCCGTAGCCATTTCCAAAGCCCGGATGTTCCGGCCTTCCCGGCCGATGATCCGCCCCTTCATCTCATCATTGGGCAGGTCCACAACCGAAACGCTGGTCTCGGCGACATGATCGGCCGCGTAACGCTGCATGGCCAGGCTGAGTATTTCGCGGGCTTTGCGGCTGGCCAACTCCCGGGTTTCTTCCTCGACCCGTTTCACTTTGTCCGCTGCCTCGACCCGGGCTTCGTCAACAAGCTTCGTCACCAATTCGTCTTTTGCCTGCTGGGAAGTCAGGCCGGAAATTTGCTCCAATTTTCGGATCTGTTCCTCAAGGATGCTCTGGGACTTCCGTTCCTGGTGCGAAATCCTGGCTTCACGTTCTTGAATTTTACGTTCTCTGTTGATAAAGTCCTTCTCCTTGTGGTCCAGGAGGTCCATTTTCCGTTCGAGCATCTCTTCTTTCTGGATAAGGCGCTGCTCCATCTTCTGAAGATCAGCCCGACGCTGTTTGGTCTCCTGTTCGAACTCCGAGCGGGCACGAAGTACGATCTCCTTGGCCTCGATGGAGGCCTCCTTGATCTTGTTCTCGGCCTCGCGCTCGCTTTCCGCTAGCAGCCTGCGGGTCTTTTCCTGAACAGACCCCAGCTTGGACTCGGCCAGAAGCTTCCGGAACAGTATCCCTCCCAGGAACCCGAAAACGCCCAGGAGAGCGCCTGCAACGATCCATAGGGTTGAATTTTCCAAAGTACCCACCTCCCTCGGATCTGAGCCAACCTCACTGCCCTGGCCCGGAGAGTCTCAAGGAGGCGCAATCCTCCTGGATTCTCGGACCAGGCCAACTCCGGCCGGGATAAAGAGAGTAAGTTGGCTCAGGAAAAGAGGCGGTCGAATCTCAGGCGCAGAACGGGAATCGAGGGCGGCAGAAATTCAAAAAATCCCCAAGGGACACGAGAGACGGATCGTTCGGCAACGAACTCCCACAACCAGGAGCAGTTCGGAAACCTTCTTGGCAACTCCACCCCGCAGTGGAGTCTAGATCTTTTCGGAATCGGCGAGGGGGTGGAGATCCTTCCCCACACACAGTGGAACTCCGGTACCCCGCCCACCAGAGTTCTTTCCAGCAACCTGTACCAATGCAGGGCCATGTGGTGATCAAGGATTCGTGTCGCTTTTTCCAAGAAGGGCCGCTACAGCCGAGAAGCCCTAAAATAGCAAAACCGATCCAAGAGAGTAGACTCCAAGGTTTCCCCTCAGCCGAACTTTCTCTTATCCGCTTGGGAACTGCCACCGCTGAGATCTTTCTATCCTCCAACCTGTGCCAGCAACCACCCTGCGAGAACCTCACGCAGGTAATCTGTCTAAGGAATCCTAATCTTTGAGCCAGCAAAAATCAAGTCAAAAAAGGACTTGAACCATCTTGAAACCCGGACGGACTAACCAAGGCTTTATCAAGAAGAGCCTTCCATCTCCCGGGACAGGAGATCGATCAGCTCGCTTGCCTTCTTCTCGTAAGCTTCTTCTAAAAGTCGCTTTTCTTCTCTTGCCTTAAAGAGTTCTTCGGCAAGGTTCAGAGCCGCCAGGACAGCAACGTTCAGGGATGACACCGAGCCCGCCGAGGCGGATAGTTTGCGCATTTGTTCATCCACATAAGCGGCCAGTTTTCCCGCGTGTTCGGGAGTTGCCTCTCCCTTCAGGACATACCGTCGCCCGCAAATTTGGACCTCAATGGCATTCTTCATCGGACGAGCCGGATCTTCCATTTATAAAAACGACCACCGGGACAGGCTCTTGAGCACGCCTGCGATTTTCGTACGAACCACCCGACGTTCTTCCATCAAAGCCCCAACGCGCTCGCGCAAACCCCGGATCTCCCGGTTGCTATTCTCCAATTGCCGCCTAAGACCACCGGCCTCGGACTCCAAAACGGAGACTTTCTGATGCAGGCTTCGAACCTGCGTCAGCATCTGCCCGACCCGGGCTTCCAGTATCCCCCATTTCTTGGCGTTCATCCCCGTCTTTCCCAAACTGGACGGAACCACAGCTCCAGTTCCAGGCAAAACAGTCCGCTAACCGGAGCAAAAGGGCCGCCGGGTCTGGCCAGACCCCTCCAACTCTCCATTAGGAACCCTCAGGTTTCTTCTGAGCATATAAATCCTTAAAGCTTGACCTTACGGACTTTAATATTTCTTGTCAAGCCCATCCTTCGGCTTCCATTCCTGGGTTTTTCCGAGAGCGGAAGACACACAGACGGGGCGGCCGGTGCTTTTCTGCAGTTTCCAAGAACGAATCACTGAAGAAAAGAGGCAAACCTCCGGGTCAGCGCAGCGCAGCACCAAAGTTTTCGCGGAGGCGAGCCAGGATCTCTTCCTGAACGAGGCGAACGTCTTCATCCGTCAAGGTCCTATCCACAGCCCGGAAGGTCAGAGAAAAGGCCAGACTCCGCTTCCCCTCGGGAAGTGGTGTCCCCTGAAAAACGTCAAAGAGGATTACCTCCTCAAGGAAGGCTCCCCCGGCCTTCTTGATCTGATCCAAGACCTCCCCCGCGCTCCTTTGGGAGTCTACAACTACGGCCAGATCTCGCAGCACCGCAGGGTAGCGGGGAAGAGAAGAAAAGAGGGGAAGTCGCCGTTCTTTGGTCAGGCAGAATTCCAGATCGATCTCCCACAGAGCCACGGGCTGATGCAAATCGAGCTCTTCCTGAAGAATCGAATCCAGGAGGCCACACACTCCGATCGGCCTTCCCTGGGCTCGGATAACCGCGCTGCTTGCAGCATCGAGAAACGGAACCACACCTCCAGTGACTTCCATTCCCGTAATCCCCAGTTCCACCCCCAGCATCTCCACAACTCCCTTGACGTCGTAAAAATCGCTTTGACGATTCAGACCGCGCCAGAGGACTCGTTCATTGCGTACGGTGATCACTCCTGCCAAAGTTAAGGGTTCCCGGGGTAGATGACGAGGATCCGGGTCCCCTAGAAAAATCCGGCCCAGTTCGAAGAGCCTCATATTGTAGTTGCGGCGGCTTATGTTCCGGGCCACGGTTTCCAGGAGCCCGGGCATTAGGGTCGTCCTCATGACCCCCTGCTCACTGCTGATCGGATTCCTGAGACGCACCACAGTCCGGCGAGGATCATCCGGCAAAATCCGCAGCCGGTCCATCCACCTCTCATTAATGAAACTGTACGTGATCACCTCGCAGAAGCCGCTCGTCTCCAAAACTTTCCGGACCCTTTCGCTCAACGTCTCGGAAGTTAGACGGGGGGTCACGCGCATGGGGGTCCTGGGAAGTGTGGAAGGAATTCGATTATATCCGTGGAGCCGGGCCACTTCTTCGATCAGATCAATTTCACGAGTCAGGTCCGGACGAAACGTAGGGACTTGAACCTGAAGTCCGTCTTCATCCGTTTCCTGACAAAAGAGACCAAGACAGCGGAGGTAGTCGCCGACCGCTTTCCGGTCGAGTCCTGTGCCGAGGACCCGGTTGGTTCTACCCACCCGAAGATCGATCCGACACGATTCAATGGTTCGAGGGTAAACGTCCAGGATTCCCGCACAAACCTCTCCTCCGGCAATTTCCCGCATCAGTCCGGCGGCGCGGCTGCTGGCCCAGGAAGCCATCTCGGGATCCGCTCCACGCTCGAAGCGGTAAGACGCCTCCGTCGATAAACCGAGGGTTTTGGCCGTACGTCGAATCCCCGTGGGCTGGAAATAGGCGCTTTCCAGCAAGATCATCGTGGTTTCCGGAGTCACTTCGGAATCTTTGCCCCCCATGATTCCGGCCAAGGCCACGGGATCACGGGCATCGGCAATCACCAGCATCCCCGGACGCAGGGATCTCTCCACTCCGTCGAGAGTCTGCAGAACCTCTCCCGATCGAGCTTGCCGAACGATAATCCGCCGCTCACGTAGAAGCTCCAGGTCAAACGCATGCAACGGGTGGCCTGTTTCCATTAACACGTAGTTCGTAATATCAACCACATTATTGATGGCTCGGATACCGCAGGCACGCAGACGGCGCTGGAGCCACAGCGGGGAGGGCCCCACCGAAACTCCCTGGATTACCCGTGCGGTATAGCGCGGGCACAGATCGGGGTCTTCAATGGAGACCGAAGTTAGAGAAGCTGCGACCGAACCCGATTCTTGCACTGCATTGGATGGCAGCTGCAAAATTCCTCCGGTCAGCGCAGCAACTTCCCGGGCAACTCCCAGCAGTCCCAGGCAATCGGGTCGATTGGGAGTCAAGCTCAGCTCCAAGACCACATCCTTGAGACCCATGGCCTCCACAATCTGCGTACCGGAGGGAAGAGAGGAGTCGAGAGTCAGAATTCCGCTGGCGTCATCTGCAATGCCCAGCTCGCTGGCCGAACAGAGCATGCCCTGGGAGAATACTCCGCGAATCTCCTGGGACTCCACTTTGTTTCCACCGGCAAGTTGGGTCCCAGGCGGTGCAAAGGCTGTTTTCATTCCAGATTCCACATTCGGTGCCCCGCAGACCACTTCAAAGGTTTCTGTCCCTACGTTCACATGGCAAAGCCGCAGGTGATCGGCGGCGGGGTGTTGGGTAACGGATCGTACCTCAGCCACCAGCACTTCCTCCAGACCCTCCCCCTCTCGGGTCATGGACTCCACTTCCAGACCCGCCATGGTAAGGATCTCCGCCAGTTCTTCGGGGGAACGGTTGAAATCAACGTATTCCTTGAGCCATTGCACGCTGACTTTCACAAATCACTCCGATCAATCGATCTTTGTGCCGGAACGGGAAGCTCTCGTTAAAACTGAGACAAAAACCTCAGGTCATTCTCGTAGAAGAGGCGGATATCGTCGATGCCGTGGCGGAGCATGGCCAATCGCTCAACACCCAGACCGAACGCAAACCCCTGAACCTCCTCCGGGTCATAGCCAACGAAACGAAAGACAGCGGGATCCACCATCCCGGCGCCTAAAATTTCGAGCCACCCGCTTCCCGAGCATACCCGGCAGCCGCTCCCTTTGCAGATCACACAACGGATGTCGACTTCGGCACTCGGTTCCGTAAAGGGGAAAAAACTGGGACGAAAACGCATCTGCGTTTCGGGACCGAAGAACTCGTGAAGAAATGCATTGAGCACTCCACACAGATCGCTAAACGCCACGTCCCGGTCCACCATGAGTCCTTCGATCTGAATGAACATGGGACTATGGGTAACGTCTGCATCGTGGCGATACACCTTGCCCGGAGAGATCATGCGGATCGGCGGGGATTCACGCTCCATCGTTCGCACTTGAACAGGGGAGGTCTGGGTGCGTAAAACGATGTCATCCGTTACGTAAAAAGTATCTTGCATGTCGCGGGCAGGATGTTCCCGCGGGATGTTGAGAGCTTCGAAATTGTAGTAATCCAATTCAACCTCGGGCCCCTCAGCAACCCGGAAACCCATCCCTCGAAAAATATCGACCAGATCCTGCAATGTCTGAGTCAATGGATGCCGGTGCCCCCGGGGAGTACATCGGCCCGGTAAGCTCAAGTCGATGACGGCCTGTCCCGGCTGACGATCCAGCGAGAGGTTCCGGATCTCTACCGCCTTTTCCTCAAGTTTCTTTTCCAGCTGTTCCTTGAGATCATTGGCAAGCCGGCCCAAACGCTTGCGCTCCTCAGGACTCAAAGTGCCCAGAGTCCGGAGCATGGCAGTCAAGCCCCCCTTCTTTCCCAGGTACCGGACTCGCGCAGACTTCAATTCCTCCAGAGTCCGGGCCTCGTTCAGTTCGGAAAAGGCCTGCTTTTCCAGCTCTTCAATTTTTCTTTCCATGGCTCGCAAGTCCACAGCAAAGCAATCAAGAAGGCGCAATAAAAAAAGTTTACGGCTTCTCCTCCACACTCCGGAAAGGCCGTAAACTTTCAGCTGAGATCATGCCAGGAGTCAGGCAGCGCGTGTTTCCCGGACTTTTGCCACAATCTGGCCAAATGCCTCCGGATCGCGCAGAGCGAGATCAGCCAGGACTTTTCTGTCCAGCTGGATTTGGGCTTTCTTGAGTCCGGCCATGAAGGCGCTATAGGAAAGCCCGTTCATCCTGGCTCCGGCGTTTATCCGGACGATCCACAACGCTCGCATATCCCTCTTGCGGGCGCGGCGATCCCGGTATGCATACTCTCCAGCCTTCATGACCGCTTCTCGGGCTTTGCGGTAACAGCGGCTGCGAGAGCCAAAATAGCCCTTGGCCTGATTGAGTACCTTCTTGTGCCGTCTGTGAGTCGACGGCCCCCCTTTCACCCTGGGCATTGGATACCTCCTCTTCGGGACTAACGCGAAATCAACTGCGCCAGTTTCTTGCTGTCGGCATCGGAAACGAGTCCTCTCTTGCGGAGATGGCGTTTCCGTTTGGTCGTTTTCGAGGTCAAAATATGGCGGGTAAGGGCCTTTTTGCGTTTAATTTTTCCGGTTGCCGTCAGCTTAAATCGTTTGGCGGCTCCCCGCTTGGTTTTTAACTTCGGCACGTGTTATTCTCCTGCCTACCCCCTAGGAGGATTTCGGCATTAAAACCATGGTTAAGTTGCGTCCTTCAAGCTTCGGTGGTTGTTCCACAACACCAACCTCTTTCACATCTTCAATGAGGCGGGTCAAGAGGTTTTCTCCCAGAAAGCTGTGCTCCATCTCACGGCCCCTGAACATGATAGTCACCTTGGCCTTGTTTCCTTCCTCCAGGAAGCGCTTCACATGCAGGGCCTTGAATTGGTAATCATGCTCTTCGGTCTTGGGTCGCATCTTTATCTCTTTGACCTGAACCACCTTTTGCTTCTTCTTGGATTCCTGAAATTTCTTGCTCTGCAGGTACTTGAACTTGCCATAGTCCATGATTCGGCAGACAGGAGGACTCGATTCAGGGGCCACCTCTACGAGGTCCAGCCCTTCCTCCTGCGCCAGTGCCAGGGCTTCCTCTATCTGGATAATCCCCTTCTGGCTGCCGTCAGAGGCGATGACTCGTACCTGTTTTTCTCGAATCATCTCATTGATTCGTAGATTTTTCGCGATTGCCTATCACCTCCTTTGAGATTGACTTCCCCGCCATCAGCGCACGAGAAGGAATACAGAATCAGGACTGGGATTCAACTTCCTTCTTGATCCGTTCAATGAACTGCTCAAGAGACATAGGGCCCAGATCCCCCTGGGCTCTTGCACGGACAGCCACCACGCCCGATTCAACTTCCCGGTTGCCGATGATCAGCATGTACGGAATCTTATTTTGCTGAGCTTCCCGGATCTTGTATCCGATCTTTTCGTTTCTGAAATCGCCTTCGGCTCGAAGTCCGTTTTCCCGCAGGGACTCCAGCACACCTTCCCCGTATGAGACATGCGCATCCGTAATGGAGAGAACCACGGCCTGGACCGGAGCTAACCAGATCGGGAAAGCGCCGCCATAGTGCTCGATGAGAACGCCCAGAAAGCGCTCTAAGGATCCCAGCAAGGCCCGGTGAATCATGATCGGACGCTGGTAAGAACCGTCACTCGCTACGTACGAGAGTTCAAATCGCTGCGGCAGGTTAAAGTCCACCTGAACCGTGCTGCACTGCCAGGTTCGGCGCAGGGCATCTCGGATCTTTATATCGATCTTAGGACCATAAAAGACCCCTTCCCCAGAGTCGATCTCAAACGGGAGCCCCTTTTTCACCAGTGCCGCCCTCAAAGCCGAGGTTGCTTTCTCCCAGTCTGAGTCGGACCCTACGGATTTCTCCGGGCGGGTACTCAGGTAAATCGCGTATTCCGAAAATCCGAATGCTCTGAGTACTCGCACGTTTAGATCGAGGATCCGCAAAATCTCTTCTTCCAGGTGATCCTGGCGACAGAAGATGTGAGCATCATCCTGAGTAAATCCCCGTACCCGCATAAGACCGTGGAGCACTCCCGACTTTTCGTAACGGTATACGGTTCCCAGCTCGGCCCAGCGGATGGGGAGATCTCGATAACTGCGCAGCTTCTGCTTGTACATTAAAATATGGAAGGGACAATTCATGGGCTTGATCACGAACTTCTGTCCATCGAGTTCCATAGGGGGAAACATGTTCTCCCGGTAAAAATCCCAATGCCCCGAACACTCCCAGAGGTTCATTTTGGCCAGATGGGGAGTGAATACCATCTCGTAGCCGGAGCGATAGTGGATCTGACGCCAAAAGTCTTCCAGCGTGACGCGGAGTCTTGCCCCTTTGGGATGCCAGAAGACCAGTCCGGGACCTGCCTCTTCCTGGATGCTGAAAAGGTCCAGCTCCGGTCCCAGCTTCCGATGGTCTCTCTTGCGGGCCTCCTCGATCCGTCGCAGGTGTTCCTCCAGAAGCTCGCGACTCTCAAAGGAAGTGCCATAGATGCGCTGCAGCATTTTGTTGTGTTCATCGCCCCGCCAGTATGCGCCCGCAATCCCCGTGAGCTTGAAAGCAGCAATTCGACTTGTGGAAGGGACGTGGGGCCCTCGGCAAAGATCGACGAAATCCCCTTGCTCATAGACGCTCACCGTCCCGTCCCCAATTTCCTCCAGCATTTCCACCTTGTAATCCTCACCCTGCTGGCGGAAAAATGCCTTGGCTTCCTCCTGGCTGATCTCTCTGCGCTGGACCTTCAGGTCTGCATCGATGATTTCTTGCATCTTCTTCTCGATTGCCTGCACGTGCTCAGGGGTAAAAGTCACAGGGGAATCGAAGTCGTAGTAGAATCCGTCCTCAATCGCCGGGCCGATGGTGATCTTGGTGCCCGGATAGAGGGTTTTTACGGCCTGAGCCATAATGTGAGACGTGCTATGGCGGAAGATCTCGCGCCCTTCAGGGCTCCCAGGATAGACGGGCTCCAGGGTTGCATCTTCCTGCAACAGAAAGCTCAAGTCGAGCAGACGCCCGTTGACCTTTGCCGCCACGGCTTGGCGTTCCCCTCCACCCCGAGCAGCGAGAACTTCCCCTACCGGCGTTCCAGTCTTCCAGGTTTCTGGCTGACTTCCTTCCAACGTGAGGCGAATCTCGTTGGCCATTGACTCCCAATTCGAACCCCGGGAAAAAATAAGGGCCGAACATCTCGACCCTCCCGGGGACTATCTTCTAACTGGTAGGCACGGGCGGTTTTGAACCGCCGACCTCTTGCGTGTCAAGCAAGCGCTCTCCCCCTGAGCTACGTGCCTCCTTCGTTCTAAAGTCAATTATATAGTAGGGTTCTGGGCCTAAAGTCAAGAGGAAAAGCCTTTTCTGTCAGGCGCCTTTTTCCTCGACAAGTTCCGTAAGGACTCCTGCCGTACTGCGGGGGTGCAGAAAAGCTACCAGCGCGCCCTCGCCTCCAGTGCGGGGAACATCGTCAATTAAGTCCATCTCCCGGAGGCGGCACAACTCCAAGGATCGGTCAATATTTTCCACAGCATAGGCAATATGATGCACCCCTTCCCCCCGCTTGCTTAAAAAACGGGCAATCCCGGAGTTCGGATCCAGAGGCTCGATGAGTTCCAAGCAGCTTTCTCCCAACGGAAAATAAGCAATCCGGACCCCGGAACTAGGAAGATCTTCCCTATGGGACAGGGATAAACCCAGCTGAGTCTGATACCTGCCAATCGCTTCCACAAGGTCTCGAACCACAATCCCGATGTGGTGAAGCCTTTTGATGCCGATTCCCTCAGGTAAAGCCATGAGCGCTGGCGACTCCACAGCCTCAGCTGGCTTGTTTTTCATAGACCATGATGGGTTTTTCCCGGCGAGACACCACGTCATCATTAATCACACACTCCCGGATATTATTCTGGGAGGGGAGTTCATACATGGTGTCCAGCATGATCTCTTCCAGAATCGCCCGCAGACCCCGCGCTCCTGTTTTTCTCTTCATGGCTTCCCGGGCAATGGCTTTTAGGGAAGTTTCCGTGAAGCGGAGCTTGACCCGCTCGAACTCGAAAAACTTCTGGTACTGCTTTATGAGAGCATTCTTGGGTTCCACAAGGATGCGGATCATGGCCTCTTCATCCAGATCGGTCAGCGTGGCGATAACGGGTAGGCGCCCGACAAACTCGGGAATGAGTCCATATTTGAGCAAATCCTCGGGTTGGACATAATTCAGAATCTCCCCGATGGATCGTTCATCGGACTTCTGGAGATCAACGCCGAAACCCATGGTCTTGCGGCCGATCCGGTTTTCGATGATCTTCTCCAGACCCACAAAGGCTCCGCCGCAAAGAAATAAAATGTTCGTCGTGTCGATCTGCAGGAATTCCTGGTGGGGGTGTTTACGTCCTCCCTGGGGGGGAACGTTGGCAATGGTTCCCTCGATGATCTTCAGCAAAGCCTGTTGCACGCCTTCACCGGAAACGTCCCGGGTAATCGAGGGATTTTCGGATTTACGGCTGATCTTGTCGATTTCATCGATATAGACGATGCCCCGCTCGGTTTTTTCCACGTCATAATCAGCCGCCTGCAAAAGCCTCAAAATAATATTTTCCACATCTTCCCCGACGTAGCCCGCCTCGGTAAGCGTTGTGGCATCCACAATCGTAAAGGGCACCTCCAAAATACGGGCCAAAGTCTGGGCCAGAAGGGTCTTTCCTGATCCTGTCGAACCGATGAGCAAGATATTGCTCTTCTGGAGTTCCACTTCCCCCATCTCTACGTTGGCATCGATTCTTTTATAGTGGTTGTGTACGGCCACAGATAGGATCTTTTTGGCGCGCTCCTGACCAATCACGTAGTCATCAAGAACTTTCTTGAGCTCTTTGGGCTTGAGCAAGCGGCGGAATTCGGCGCTCTTCTCCTGGGTCCATTCCTCGACCATGATGTCGTTGCACAGATCCACGCACTCGTCGCAGATGTACACCATGGGGCCTGCAATCAGCCTTCGAACCTCGTCCTGGGTTTTTCCACAGAACGAGCATTTCAAGTTCTCACCCGCACCGCTTTTGCGCACCATATATTTTCCCCTTCCGCAAGGCAACCGAGCCGGCCATCCGTCCTCCAGGAAAAAGATCGGATGGAACAAACCTACAGCTTCGGCTTCACCTGATTGCGGGAGACAATCACATCATCCACAATGCCGTATTCTTTCGCCTGCAAGCCCGACATGAAATGATCCCGGTCCGTGTCCGCCTGAACTCGTTCAATGGGCTGCCCGGTGTGTTTGGCCATAATCTGTTCCAGGGTTTCCCGCATGCGCAGTATCTCTTTGGCTTGGATATCAATGTCCGTCGCCTGCCCCTGAACTCCTCCCATGGGTTGGTGGATCAAAATCCGGGCGTTAGGAAGAGAAAACCGCTTCCCCTTCGCGCCGCAAGCCAGCAGTAGCGCTCCCATGCTCGCGGCTTGACCAACGCAGATTGTCTGGACATCGGGTTTAATATACTGGATCGTATCATAAATCGCCAGCCCGGAAGTCACCAGGCCCCCGGGGCTGTTGATATAGATGTAGATATCCCGATCGGGGTCCTCTGCTTCCAGGAACAGAAGCTGCGCAATGATCAGGTTAGATATCATATCATCGATCGCAGATCCGAGGAACACGATGCGGTCCTTGAGAAGGCGGGAATAAATGTCGTAAGCCCGCTCCCCTCTGGGGGTCTGCTCTACTACAATCGGAACCATGGTCGTCATGGACTACTCCCGGTTAATGGTTAAGCTTCTTGAATCACATCCTGAATCTTGAGTTTCCCCAACAAGGCATCCCACGTCTTTCTTCTTTTCAGGCCTCCCCTGATTTGATCCAGGGCTTGATTTTTGGCCAAAATGCTTCGTGCCGCTTCAATGCTTTGACGGCTGCGGGACGCCAACTGCTCGATTTCTTTTTCCATCTCCTCATCGGAAACGGTAATTCCCTCCATCTCGGACAGCCGCTCCAGGATCAACTCCCCCTTGACCCGGCGAGTGGCCTGCTCCCGCAGGTGCCGTCCCCACTCTTCCTGACTCTCCTGACCGACCGGCATCTGGACCCCTTTCGCTTTGAGGTTCTGCTCGAATTCGCGGGCCAGAGCCCTGGTTTCTTCTTCCACCAGAATCGCGGGAACTTCCACAGAGTTCATCTCAATGAGCCGATCGAGGATCTCCCCCTGTAAATCCGCCTGAGCTTGGCGGTCCGCTTCCCGCTCCAGGGATTCTTTGAGTTTTGCCCGCAGTTCGTCCAGAGTGTTAAACTCTCCCTCCACAGCTCTGGCGAACTCGTCATTGATCTCCGGAAGGTGTTTCTTTTTTAACTCTTTGATCGCAACCGAGAAGATCCCCGTTTTGCCAGCCAAATCCCGATTGTGGTATTCCTCGGGATAGGTGACCGTGACCTCCACCGAGTCCCCTTTCCGGTTGCCCACGAGACGGCTCTCAAACTCAGGCAGTAAGGTTCCGGAGCCCACAACCAAGGGAAAATTCTCTCCTTTCCCCTTCTCCATCAGCTCGCCGTTTATCGTGCCGGAAAAATCGATGACCACATAATCACCTTCACTCACCTGAGCATCGGAAACATCTTCAAACTCGGCATGATGCTCCCGAAGGTTGGAGAGTGCTTGATCGACCTGGGCCTCTCCGATGGCCGGCTTCCTACGCGTGAAAGACAAGTCCTCAAATCCATGCACTTCGATTCGGGGAAGAACTTCCACATCAGCCGTGTACTGTATGGGTTTTTCAATGCTCAACTGAACCGGATTCACTTTCGGCCGACCCAGAATCGGCAAGGATCTCTCCTCAACTGCCTTTTGCAGGGTCTCCGGAATGATCTTTTCGAGAAC
This sequence comes from bacterium, assembly GCA_035288405.1. Classification (GTDB taxonomy): domain Bacteria; phylum JACPSX01; class JACPSX01; order JACPSX01; family JACPSX01; genus JACPSX01. Next base: position 14,167 of record DATEAK010000295.1, read on the forward strand.
GTCCCGTTCCACCTCTTTGCGATAATACTGCTCGAGGATCTTGCGCGGGACTTTTCCCGGACGGAAGCCTGCCACTTTGGCCTTGCGCCCAAGTTCCTGGTAAGCTTCTTCCACCCGCTGCCGCACATCCTCTACTGGAACCTCGACACTCAAGCGCCTCAAACAAGAGCTAACTTCTTCAACTTCTACTTTCATATGTCTCCCAACGGTTTCTCCAAATAGAGTAGGCCGAATCGTCCGGCTATGGAATCTGGTGCGAAGGGGGGGATTCGAACCCCCACGGTTTCCCACTGGATCCTAAGTCCAGCGCGTCTGCCAATTCCGCCACCCTCGCACCGGGTGTTTTACCCAAGGAGGGGAGGGGAGGATTGCACCCCTCGGTTGCCCTGGCTACCTATATGGTGAGCCGCGAAGGACTTGAACCTTCAACCCACGGATTAAGAGTCCGTTGCTCTACCTTTGAGCTAGCGGCCCCCCATAAAAGTAGGATCCTGCGGAACTGCACTTGCTTTTCGAACTACCTCCATCCCCTTATAACTAGCATATTTAGGATCGGCCCGTCAAGAGATGCGGGGGGATTATAGCGGATCTTTCCGCAATTGTCCTTGTGAGATTGCTCGATGAATCCCTGCTTTCTCTCCGGTTATGATCTCGGAGATCTCAGCCTCTTCTCCACGGCTAATACATTCTCTTTACAAAGATGAAGCAAACTTCCCATTTACCAAGAAGGCTCGCACCTCTACAGTGCACTTATCCACCCAGGCGCTTTCTAGCCAAAGAGGCCACGTGATGATTTCTGAACAACTGGACAAGCAGTGATCATCACGTACTTCGGGTTGCTAGACAGGCTTGCCGGGCAGGAGGGGGGTGACTTGGCAGCCTCGGGAAATTCTTCCTTCCCGAATTTCATTTTTCAGCCGGGTAACATTCGCGGTGCCCGGTTTTCCACCGGCCTGTCTCCTTTCAAAACGGATCTTCCCAGGAAATCTTTTTCTTTCTGCCGGCAATGACCGGAGGAGGTGGACTCCATGGCTGAGTCTGTGGCTCGATCCGAAACAGGAACCAAGGATCGCTGGATTCCCTCAACTTGCAGTCTGTGCTACGGGACCTGCTCCATTCTCGGGCACCGGGTGAACGGAACCCTGGTCAAGATCGAAGGGAATCCCAAAAGCTCCTACGGGATGGGGCGGTTATGTGCCAAGGGGGTGAGCGGGATCATGACGCTGTACGATCCCAAACGGGTCAACGTTCCCTTGCGCCGCACGAACCCCAAGAAGGGACCTGGGATCGATCCGGGCTGGAAGGAGATTTCCTGGGAGGAGGCGCTGAGCGAGATCGCGGAGCGCCTGCGCAAGATCCACCAGGATGACCCCCGCAAGCTCTTCATGCAGCGCACAACCACGAATACCTCAGGCCGCACGCCTTTGGCTATTTTTGCCTGGGGCTTCGGCACCCCCAATCTATGGGTGGCGGGGGGAGGGTTGCACTGCGGCAACGGCGCTCACCTGATCGGGGGAATTTTCCACGCTTCCTGGTCCCTGGTGCCCGACTTCAAGTACTGCAACTACGCAATTTACTTCGGAGCCTCCAAGGGACACGGGGCGGGCCATGCCTCTTGCACGAACATCCAACTAGCAGCCGAGGCCCGGGAGCGGTGGATGAAGCTCGTGGTGGTGGATCCCATGTGCAACTTTGCCTCCGCCAAGGCGAGCCAGTGGGTGCCCATCCGGGTAGGGACGGACGGGGCTCTGGCTCTGGCCATGACCAATGTGATCGCGAACGATCTGGGGGTCTACGATGCTCCCTACCTGAAGCAGTGCACCAACGCTCCGTACCTAATCGGTCCCTCCAAGACCTATGTGCGGGATCAGGCCAGTGGAAAGCCTCTGGTGTGGGATACCGCGCGAAACCGGGCAGTCCCCTTTGATGATCCCGAGATTCAGGATTTGGCTCTGGAGGGAAACTTTGAGGTGGGCGGAGTTTCCTGTCGGCCGGCTTTTGCCGCGTTGCGGGAGCATTTGAAGCAATTTACGCCTCGTTGGGCCGCGGAGATCACCACGGTGCCCGAGAAGACGATTCGGGAGATGGCGCAGGAATTTGCCACCGAGGCCCGGGTGGGCAGCACGATCGTGATCGAGGGGAAGACGTTCCCCTACCGGCCGGTGGCGGCGATCTTCTTCCGTGGGTCCCAAGGGCACAAGAACTCGGTGTACAACTGTCTGGCCATCGGGCTACTCAATCATCTGGTGGGCGCGGCGGACGTGGTAGGCGGAGCGTTGGGGTTCAACCCGGTCTGCCACGGGCATCCCGACACGGGAAGACCCAATTACGTCCCTAAGCCATGCCCTGACGGACTTATGATCACCGGCACCTGGATGGTCCCCCATCTGCCTTACCCCCTTCCTGAACCAAAGATGCCCGAGACCATGGGGCTCCAGGATATCTTCCCCATGGGGATGATGTCCCCCTTCATGGCCTCCCGGGATCAGGAAGAGATGTGGCAGCGCTTCCAGCTCCCCTACCGTCCCGAGATGCTGCTCAACTACGGGGCCAACTCGGTGATGAGCGTGGGGAACAAGGACACGGTCATCGAGACACTGCTCAAAATCCCCTTTATCGTGTCGATTGACATTCTCCAGAACGAGTTCACCGAGTTCGCCGACATCATTTTGCCCGACGCCTCTTACTTGGAGTCCCTGGACTCCAGGCCCAATTCCTTCATCTTCAACCTGCACGCGGGTCTGGGGGAATGGTGCTGGCCTATCAAACAGCCCGTCCTGCCGGCCAGCGGCCAGAGGAGGATCACCGGTGATGTCCTCTTGGAGCTGGCCGACCGCATCGGCATCCGGGAGGAGATCAACGCCGCCTTCAACGCGCAACTCAAATTGGAAGGACCATATCGCCTGGAGTTCAAGCAAAAGTATAGCTACGAGGAGGTCTGTGATCGCGAGCTCAGGAACAACTTCGGAGAAGAGAGAGGCCTGGAGTGGTTCAAGAAAGAAGGGCTGATCTCGTGGAAGAAGAAGCCTGAGGAGGTCTACTGGAGATATTCGGTTCCCGTACGCATCCCGATCTACTGGGAGTTCCTGAAACCCCTGGGAGAGAAGGCCGGAACCATCGCCCGGGCCCATGGGATGGAGTGGGACGACTCCTACTACGACCCGCTGCCCGACTGGAAGCCCTGCCTTTCTCACGAGTGCAAAGATTCCCGGTATGACCTCTACGGGTTTTACTACCGGGATACATTGCACACGAACAGCTTCACCATGGAGAACCCGTGGCTGGACGAGGCGGCCCGCATTGATCCTTTCTCCTACACGATTGCTATGAACAAGAGCATGGGACAGAAGAAGGGGCTGAGGGACGGGGAGATGATCTGGGTGGAGTCGGAGAGCGGGCGCAAGGTACAGGGTAAGGTGCACCTGACCGAGGCAATCCACCCCGAGGGTTTAGGCATCGGAAGCTGCGCGGGGCACTGGAGCCATAAGCTGCCGGTAGCCCAGGGCAAAGGGGTGTTCTTCAACGATCTGTTGGAGGTGGACTTCGGGCACTCCAGTCCCGTGAACTTAAACCTGGACCTGTGCGTGAAAGTGAGGGTGTACCGATGAGAT
>DATEAK010000296.1:0-2150 GCA_035288405.1 bacterium
TGCGGATGGGACCTGCGTTCGAGACTACGTTCACGTGAGTGATGTGGCATCCGCGCATATGCTGGCCCTGGATTACTTGGAGAAGGGAGGGGAGAGCACCGCCTTTAACCTGGGAAATGGCACCGGATTTTCTGTTCGCCAAGTGATCCAGGGGGTCGAGAAGGTGCGAGGAGAATCAATTCCCCAAGTGATCGCCGAGCGCCGCCCTGGGGATCCTCCGATTCTTATCAGCGACAGCACCAAGGTCCGCCAAGTCCTGGGATGGGAGCCGGCGATACCGGATTTGGAAACGATCATCACCAGTGCCTGGGCATGGGAGCAGAAGCGCAGAACTCCCGATGTGCTTCGAGGTGACACCAGGCGATTGCCGATTCGCCCGGCATAAGGAGACTTCGACCATCGGTCCGAAGGGGGTTCTGAGGGTTCAGGGACTGAGAAGTGTCTTGATTCCTATGGCATTTTGCCGATAATTGGCAACAGTCGAGTTAGTCCGCGGTAGTGGGGACAGAGGGGATTGATGCGACCGGCAATCCGTTGGAAGTGCAGAGCGGGAAAAGGGCTGCTGAGCGCGTAGGAGCAAAGTGAATGAGTGTTGCAGTGGTGGGAGCCGGTTACTGGGGAAAAAATTTGGTGCGTAACTTCGCGGCGCTGGGAAAGCTTCGCGCAGTTTGCGAGAGCGATCAACAGAGGCTGAGGGATTTCGAGAATGTGGCACCCGGAGTACAACTGGTGTCTCGTTACGAGGAAATTTTGGAGGATCCCGAGATTCCTGCCGTCGCCATCGCCACCCGAGCCGAGCAGCACTACGAGATGGCCCGTCAGGCCCTGCTGGCAGGAAAAGACGTCTTTGTCGAGAAGCCTCTGTCCCTCAAAGTGACAGAGGGGAAAGCGCTCGTCGACCTGGCCAGGGAAAAAGGATTGATCCTCATGGTGGGGCATGTTCTGCTCTACCACCCTGCAATCCTCAGTCTTAAGGAAATGGTGTCGCGGGGGGATCTGGGGAAGATCCAGTATGTCTACTCCAACCGGCTCAACCTGGGGCGCTTCCGAAATGAGGAAAACATTCTATGGAGCTTTGCCCCTCATGACATTGCCGTTATCTTATATCTGTTGGGAGAGGTCCCGGAGGCGGTGTCGGCCAACGGGGGTAACTATCTGCAACGAGATATCGCCGACGTCACTGTAACCAACATGAGCTTCAAAAGCGGGGTCCGGGCACACATCTTCGTGAGCTGGCTTCACCCGTACAAGGAACAAAAGTTGATCCTTGTGGGAGACCGCCAGATGGCGGTGTTTGACGACGTCGCTGCGAAGGACAAACTGCTCTTGTTTCACCACAAAATCGAATGGGTGGATCGTATCCCCGTGCCCCGCCGGGAGGATGCTCAGGTGATTCCCATTGAAGGGGCCGAGCCTCTGCGGGCTGAATGCGAGCATTTTCTAAGTTGCATGGAAACACGGAAACGCCCTCTCACGGACGGGGAAAGCGGCCTGCAGGTTTTGGAAGTTCTGGCGGCGGCCCAATCTTCGCTGGAGGGAAAGAATCAGATCGTTCCGCCGGAGAAGCCCTCCGATCAACCTTACTTTGTCCATCCCACGGCCGTTATCGATCAACCCTGTGAGATTGGCCAGGGGACGCGCATCTGGCATTTTTCTCACGTCATGAGTGGCGCCAGAATCGGGCGCGGTTGCTCCATCGGGCAAAACGTCTTCATCGGCAAGGACGTGGTAGTCGGCAACAACGTCAAAATCCAGAACGACGTCTCGGTCTACGAAGAGGTAACTCTGGAGGATGACGTATTTTGCGGTCCTTCCATGGTATTTACCAACGTCATCAACCCGCGCAGCCACATTTCTCGCAAGCATGAATACCGGAAAACCCTGGTACGTCGGGGGGCTACGATCGGCGCCAACGCGACCATCGTATGCGGTCATAGGGTAGGGAAGTTCGCCTTTATCGGTGCCGGAGCCGTGGTAACCAAGGATGTGCCCGATTACGCGCTTGTCCTCGGCAATCCCGGCAGAATCCGGGGGTGGATGTGCCAGTGCGGGGTCAATCTGGCGGGAAATTCGAAATCCAGGGGTAAGGCGAAAAAGTCTTCATCCTCCAGCACCATACTCTCCTGCTCCGTTTGCGGTGAACGCTACCG
>DATEAK010000297.1:0-9921 GCA_035288405.1 bacterium
CTTGCTCCGCCTTTTTTGCCGATTTTTTCCATCACGCAATCTCCCCAGTCTTTTTATTCGGGTAAGAAAACTTCCATTACGGCCAGCAGGGAGTTCTCCGCCAGATCGTCCACTTTGGCGACAGCCACAAAACTCTCTTTCACCTGGTTCCTAGGGACAGCCGGCGGTAGCAGATTTCCCCTTCCTCTGTCCAGCGCTCCACGAGATGATCCTCTTCCAGTTTGGAGAGATGAGCTTCGACCGAGCGCTCCGCAACCGGATGCAGGGCGGGGATCACATCCGTATAGACGCGACGGACAATCTCGGGTATTGTGACGTCTCCCCAATCCAGCGCTTCAAGAATCTGATTTTCCCTCATCTGCCGGTGCTCGATGTACTCGACAATTTTTTCCCGAGGGCGATGGATGACCGGACCATGTCCCGGGTAGATGCGCTCCAACTCCAAGGAAAGAAGGCGCTCCAGAGAAGCGAGATACTGTTTGAGACCGCCTGCTTCCTGATGGATCACGACGGTCCCCACTCCCACGATGAGGTCTCCCGTAAATAAGCTGAGCTCCTCTTCCAGGTAAAAACAGAGATGATCAATGGCATGCCCCGGCGTGTGAAGCGCAGTAAGCGTACACCCATCGACCTCAATCCGGTCTCCCTCTTTTAGGTAAGCGATTGGCCCTCTTCCTTCCCCGGACCGGGCCATTTTCTTCACAGTCAGGGCAGGAAACTCCCGCCGCAACGCCTCCACTCCACCCACATGATCCGGGTGGCCATGAGTTACGAGAACATGGGAAATCCCGGAAACTCCTCTTTCGCGCAAGACCTCTTTTAACAAGTCCATATACTCCGGGATTCCCGACCCTGTATCAATGAGCAGGGGATTTTCTTTTCCTACCAGGTACGTGTTGGTACCCGGCCCTGTCATCAGAGAGGGATTCAGGCCCAAAATGACCTGGACCCGGTCGGAAAGTTGCAGGCTCCGTCCTTCTTGAGGCATGAGACTCCTGGACTGTAAACGTGGAAGGAAACCGCTGCCAATATAACAGAAAAGAGGAAGTCTTACAATTCGCCGTCAGGGCGACAGAGATTCTGCAAAGCCCAAACCGGGAACGGCAAAAAAGGATTGACAGGCCGGTGGTTCCATGGAGAAAATTCCTCAGACTCGAACAGAGAAACGGACATCATGCCGGTTGCCGTGATTACAGACCCACGCTATCTTGAGCACGACACAGGGCCTGCACACCCTGAATGTCCCGAGCGTCTCAAGATCCTCTACGGTTCTCTGCATCCCTTGGAGAGTCACCTGCATTCTCTGCCTCCCCGACTGGCCGCATTCCAGGAATTGAGTCTTGTTCATTCCCCGGGATACCTCCGCAATCTGCAGAAAACAGCCGACAAGGGAGGAGGGCTGCTGGATCCCGACACTCCAGTATCCCCTGAGTCTTTTGAAGTCGCACGGCTGGCAGCGGGTGGAACACTCAAAGCCGTCGAATGGGTTCTGGAGGAAAGCGATCGTCAGGCCTTCGTTCTTTGCCGGCCACCGGGACATCACGCGGAGCCCGATCGTGGAATGGGTTTTTGCCTCATCAACAACATCGCCGTGGCAGCTCGGTATCTCCAGAAGAATTACGGCCTCAGCCGCATTCTCATCGTTGACTGGGATGTCCATCATGGCAACGGCACGCAGCGCGCATTTTACGGGGAAAACAGTGTCCTCTTCTTTTCTACGCATCAGTTCCCTTATTACCCGGGCAGTGGGGACATCGAAGAGATCGGGTTCGGACCGGGAGAAGGATTTACCGTGAACCTTCCATTCCCCGCCGGGTACGGTGATGGAGAGTACATAGAGTCGTTTCGCCGGATCCTCCTCCCCATCGCGCGCCAGTACTCCCCGGAGATCATTCTGGTGTCGGCAGGCTTTGACGCCTATTTCATGGACCCACTGGCAGAAATGGAGGTCCATCCGCATGGATTTGCACGTCTTGCGTCCATGGTGTTGGGATTAGCCCGGGAGTACTGCAGCGGCCGACTTCTTATGACACTGGAGGGGGGATACCATCTGGCAGGCCTCAGGGACTGCGTATTGGAAGTTCTAAAAACAATGCTCAATGACCAGACAACTCATCCGGAAGAAACAACACCGCGGGATCTACACCTGCATCGGACTTTTGCAGATCTCATGGAAAGAGTTCAAAAGATCCACCGACCTTTCTGGAAAGCCTTTACGGAATAACGCTCTGGTTTAACCTCCCTGCCCTCTTTTGCGCAGCCGCTTCAGGAACACGGCCATCTCCTTTCCCGTTTGCAGGTCTCCCTTTTCCCGGGCGATCTCGATCCCGCTCTCGTACACCTCCTGAGCTTCTGCTACGAGGCCTGCCTTCTCCAAAGCTTGCCCCAGGTGGCGGTAGGCCGCCGAATAATCGGGCTTGAGAGCGATAACCCTGCGAAAGCTCCTGACGGCGTTCTCAAAATCTTCCGCATCGTAGTAACACCTTCCCAAGCCGAAATGGGCCAGTTCGTCATCCGGATACATTTCCACCGCTTTCTGAAACTGCTCCAGCCGGGATTCTTCTTCCATGGGTTTTCCCCTGCAAGAACAAGACTGTTTTGAAACTCATTGTACCCCCGTGATGATTTCCGGCAACCCGGTCAGAAATCACCGCGGCGGAAGCGCACGCTTTTAATTTAAAGAATTGCCTTGACACCTGCCCCAGGCACCGTACAATTTTAGAACTAGCGTTCGAATTCTTGCTTCAAGATCTTCCAGGCAAGCGAGATCTTTTGGGGGAGAGGGGGAGTTTCCGTTATGAAGCAACATGAGCCGACAGACTCACTACCGCAGGAATACCGGGAATTATTGATCCGCCTGTTGACCATCCAAGCGGATTCGGAAATCGGGGTCACTCTGATCCAGCACATCCCTTGGGTTAGCAAGGCGCCCACGGCCAATGACATGTGGATCGAGGCCAAGATCGTCATGGAGGAGATCGGCCACTATCGTTACATGAAGGACATGCTTTCGGAGCTGGGAGCCGACGTTTCCTATATGGAACGGACCCAGAGCCCGGAAGAACGCTTAGTGGAAGCTTTCAAGACCCCCTTCACCTCCTGGGGGGACGTGGCTGTTTTCCACTGCCTCAACGACCGGGTGGGACGATACCAGCTGGAGGAATTTTTGGACTGCAGTTATGGACCTCTGGCCCGCGTCGCTCCCAAAATGATCCAGGAAGAGAACTTCCACGTGACCACGGGAACAGCTCATGTGGCCGAGCTCTGCAAAACCCCCGAGGGAAGGCGGGAAGCACAAGAGAAAGTAAACATCTGGTACCCGCTCGCCCTGGACATGTTCGGTCACGCCGAGTCCAGGAGAAGCCTCCAGTACATCGAGTGCGGACTCAAGCGTCGCAAGAACGAGGAGCAGCGTCAGCAATACATCACGGAGGCGAACCCGATTCTTGAGAAGCTTGGTCTGCAAGTTCCCGATGTAACTTACCGTCGCAGACACATGTAATTGGGGAAGACTGCGGAAGAATTTTCCGGCCTGTTACTCAATGACGAGTTTATTCTTTTCCTGGGCCGGCTTTCCCCCGGAGGCCTGCAGAGCCCGCAAGTTCGCTCTACAGTTCGAGAAACTCTCTTTCAAGGAGGTCTTATGACTGTCAAAACATACGACTATAAAAACCTAGTCGTTCAACTTGAAGACGCCATCCTCACGGTTACGTTTAACCGAGCCAACAAACTCAATGCATGGGACGACCCGACACTGGACGAACTGACTCACCTGCGCAAAGAAATTTACGGGAACGATGCCATCCGAGTCATTATCTTCACCGGCTCTGGACGAGCCTTCGGAGTCGGCGCCGACTTGGAAATTTTCGAACAGTACACAACCCCTCTGGCCCTTCGCCGTCGGGGCCAGCGTCTGACCCGCTTCTTTGAGGATCTGGAAGCCCTAGAAAAACCGGTCCTCGCTGCGGTCAACGGCCTGTGCGTGGGCGGAGGCCTGGAAATGGCCTTAGCCTGCGATTTGCGAGTGGCTGCCGACGATTCTCGCTACGGATTTCCGGAAAACAAGATCGGCATTACTCCCGGCATTGGAGGATGTGTCCGCCTAACCAAGCTGGTCGGTACTGCCAAAGCCAAGGAGCTCATCCTTCTGGGGGAGTTCATTGATGCCCAGGAGGCTTACCGCCTCGGGTTGGTGAATTGGGTCGCACCGGCCGGCCTGCTTCTGGAGAAAACCAGGGAAATCGCCGAAAAACTTTCCCGGAAGGCGCCGTTGGCCTTAGGGTTGGCCAAGAACATCATCACCAACTGCGCAAATATGGATGCGCGCTCGGGGCTGGCGCTGGAGAAATATGCCCAGAGCATTCTAGTCTCCACCAGCGATCATAAGGAAGGGATGAACGCGTTCCGAGGGAAGAGGGAGCCTCGGTTCATGGGCAAATAGCGAGGTCCCATTCCCTGTAGGGACACCCTTGCGCCTACCTTCTGTCGCCAGCAGGACTGCAACCTTGACGACAACCTCCCATTGTGGTATTTAATGAGGGCCATCCATCGGGAAATAAACCGGATTTCGGTGGGGCTGTGGCGCAGCTGGGAGCGCGCGTGAATGGCATTCACGAGGTCACGGGTTCGATCCCCGTCAGCTCCACCAAATTTCTTCCTGATTCACTTCTCTCTCAACAACAGATCTGCGACCGTGGTGCGAAGACTTCCCCGGAGACACTTTAGCCGAGGCCTTACCCGACTTTCGAGGCCCGCAAGAGTGTCGAAATTCCCCATATGGCTTGAGGCGAGATGAAAGGCATCCTGTACGTTGTTTCCACTCCCATCGGCAACCCGGATGATATTACCGGGCGGGCGGTAAGCACCCTCAAAGAGGTAGACGGGGTGATTTGCGAAGAGATCAAGGAAGGGAAAAAGCTCCTGCACCGCCTTGGAATTGACAAGCCCCTTTTTCCTTTGAACGAACATAACGAAGAAAAAGCTACAGCGGAAATCCTCAAGGAGATACAGGAAGGGAAGAGGCTGGCGCTGATCTCCGACTGCGGCACTCCCCTGCTGGCCGATCCTGGCCGTCATTTGGTGGCTGCAGTACAGTCCCAAGGAATTCCAGTTACCCCGATCCCCGGGGCTTCCGCGTTAACAGCCGCCCTTTCGGTTTGTGGAATTCCCCTGGAGCGCTTCCTCTTCTACGGCTTTCTCTCCCCAAAAAAGGAGGAACGCCGGCGCGAGCTGGCAAATCTCAAGAAGGTCCCATATCCGATCGTTCTGCTCGATACACCCTATCGTCTCTTGCCGCTTCTCGAAGACATTGTCCGAGTCCTGGGGCCTGGGCAGCCTGCCGTTCTGGCGTATGATCTCACTCTTCCCACCGAACTCATCCTGCGAGACAACGTAGCCTCCATCCTTGCCCGTTGCCGCGAACGCAAATTGAAGGGAGAATTTGTCCTGATTCTCTTCAAAGAGACCGGAGATCAATTCGGCACATACTCGCACGGTACCGGGCACAAAAAAGCAGGAATCCCCTATTGACACGTTAATTTCCTTCCGATACAGTGGGCAACAAAGATGGATAGAGGCGGGATGAAAAGAACCCTCATCCGTATGAAAGGCGAGCAGAATAGGTGTTGCAATGCTGGTGCATGGCACGTGCGCAAAATGTGCTGCCCCCATTTTCCTCCACATCGATCCGGACGAGGAAGTTTACAAGGTCCGCTCGCTCCGCTGCTGGAATGGTCACTACAAAGAAATTGACATTATAGAACTCTCCCGGCTTCCTGCCATCTACGCACAAAACAGCAAAGTAGTCCGTTACATCAAGATCGTTGATCTAGACGAACTCTAATCCAGAGTTGACTGACTTCTCCTTCCCGCTTCCTTCCCCCCGATCGTTCTTTGTGTTTGCGTTCTCTGCTTTTTCGTTTCTTCGTCCTGGCAGAGAAAATAGTGTTGACACTCCGCATCCCACTCCCTAGAATTTCAACAACTTAACCTGCTGAAATCTCAAAGATTCGCACGGTAACGAAGAATGTCCCCAAGCAAACACCAGGTTTTTCTTGGCCCGACTCGGATTTGGCCGGCGAAATCGGAAATAGGAGGTTGAAATGGTTCCGGTACCGGAAAAGCTGCAACGACTGGAGAGCCTTCTAAAAGAGATGGGCACTGTTCTCGTAGCGTTCTCCGGGGGAACGGATAGCTCCCTTCTCCTGTGGGCTGCCCACCGGACCCTGGGGAATCGGGCCATGGGAGTCACTGCCGACTCCGTGACTCTCCCGCGCAAAGAACTGGAAGAAGCCATCGAATTTGCCCGCAGGATCGGCGCCCGCCACCGTGTCATTTCCACGGACGAGATGTCCAACCCGAATTTTGCCAGTAATCCTCCAAACCGCTGTTACTTTTGCAAGGGGGAGCTGTTCACCAAGCTGCGGGAGGTAGCGAGGGAAGAGAACCTTGACACCATTGTTGACGGCTTCAATCTGGACGATCAGGGAGATTTCCGTCCCGGAATGCAGGCGGCCCGAGATCTGGGAGTAAAGAGTCCGCTGAAGGAGGCAGGTCTCACGAAGATCGAAATCCGGGAACTCTCCCGGTGGGCCGGGTTACCCACCTGGGACAAGCCTTCTGCGGCTTGTCTCTCCTCGCGTTTTCCCTATGGTCATGCGATCACCCATGAGAAACTCTCCGTTGTCGAAAAAGCCGAAGCCCTCGTGCGCTCCCTGGGGATCCGGCAACTGCGAGTCCGCCACCACGGAGATGCGGCGCGGATCGAGATTTCCCCCCAAGACATATCGAAACTCCTCGCTCACCGGGAAGCTCTCGTGGTCCAATTGAAGGCGCTGGGGTTTACTTACATTACCCTGGACCTGGAGGGGTTCCGGTCCGGGAGCATGAATGAAGTGTTGCAGGTGAAACCCGCCGGAGCATAAACTTCCGGCTCATCCTAGAGCTGGAAAGCAAGCGGGAATTCAGTTGAACTGCCTCTCCGCAAGTCCGTATAATACGCTATCAATTTAATCTCGAATCATACTACGAGTCCCTGCTAATCTCTGGCTGGAGACGGATGAGAGTGGGTTCAGTTCTCTTGAGAACGTCGATGATTTACGTTATGAGAAAATTCGTGGCAGTGGCGCATTGAAGGAAAGACATGGCTAGGTGGAAAGTTTTTTTAACGGAACCAATCGACGGCTACGAGCGTATGGTCGAGAACCTGGAAAAAGGAGGATGCGAAGTCTCATTGGGCCCGCACACGCGAGAGGCCACCCGCGAGATTAGCGAGGAGGAGCTCATACGGCGGGCTGCGGATCTCGATGCCATCATGGTGGGAACACGGGAACGGATAACCCGCAAAATCCTCGAGGCAGGCACGAGACTTGGAACCGTCGCCAAATATGCAATCGGAGTCGAGCGCATCGACGTAAAGGCCGCCACCGAACTGGCAATCCTGGTGAGCAACACCCCGGTTGTTGAAAACTTCGTTGGCGTCGCCGAAGGGGCCGTCGCTCGCATCCTGGCCCTGGCGAAGAACCTCAAGCGCTGTGATTTCAATGCGCGCCGCATAATATGGAAAGATATCGTCAACGTCCTGGTGTGCGGCAAGACCGTGGGCATCGTGGGTCTTGGCAACATCGGCAACCGGGTAGCGGAACTCCTGACCCCCTTCGGGGTTCGCCTTCTTGCCTATGACCCCTACGCGAACCAGGAAAGGGCCGCCCACCTGAGAGTCGAGCTCACCGATCTAGAGACCCTCCTGCGGGAATCGGACTTCGTCACATTGCATTGCGTGACGACTCCGGAGACCCGGGGTTTCATGAATGAGGCGCGCTTCCGCCTCATGAAACCTGGAGCGTATCTGATCAACACGGCCCGGGGGGCCCTGGTGAACGAAAGGGACCTCAACAGGGCTCTGCGCGAAGACTGGATTGCGGGGGCGGCCCTGGACGTTTACGATCCGGAGCCTCCGGCGCCGGACAACCCGCTGCTGTCTCCGGAACTCGAATTCAAGACCCAGCTTTCCCCTCACGCCGCCGGGGCCACCCCTGAGATGACCCGGCGCATGTCGGCGGCGCAGGTGGAGAATTGTCTGAGGGCGCTGCGGGGCGAAATTCCGGAATTCGTGGTCAACCCGCCGGTGATCCCCCGTTGGCGAGACCGCTTGGACAAGAGCCAGCAAACCTGATCGCACGATCAGCTCTTTAGAGGGAGGAATCCATCATGTCGTCACGCACCCCGTGGTTGCCCGCTCTCAGGTTCTTTCTCACACTGCCCCTGTTGGCAGGTCTGCTCGCTCTCCTGGTTTCCGCAGCCCAGTCGGCTCCCATCCGGGTCATCTACGGAGCCGTGGCTGCCTCTAACACCCCCGTGTGGGTGGCCCAGGAAAAAGACCTCTTCAAGAAATACGGCCTTGCCACCCAACTCTCTCACATCGCCACCACCCAGGCCGTCCAGGCACTGCTTTCCGGGGACATCCAGTTCACCACGGCCAGCGCCCAGATCGTCTATGCGGATCTGGCGGGGGGAGACGCGATCTACATCGCCGGCCTCACGAACCACTTCGTTTTTTCCCTTTACGGCAAAGCGGGAATTAAAAGCGTGGCGGACCTGAAGGGGAGGACGATCGCCTCCACCCAGCCGGATGAGCCGACCACGATCTCCGTGCGGATGGCCCTAAGTAAAGAAGGGATGGACCCCGAGAAGGACGTGAAGTTCACTTACCTCCGGGAGATGCCTGCGATCCTCGGTTCCCTGAGCCAAGGGGTCGTCGACGCTGCGGTGATGTCCCCTCCGACGAATCTGCTGGCCAGGGAACTCGGCTTCCGGCAGGTGATCGACATTGCGGCCATGAAGATTCCGTTCATCCATTCCGCCATTGCCGCCCAGAGAACCTACGTCCGGGCGAACCCAGAGACCACCCGCAACTTTCTGAAGGCGATCGTGGCCGCTCTGAAAATTTGCCGTGAACAGCGCGAAGACACCCTGGCGATCATGGCGAAGTACACCAAGATCGAGAAACCGAGTCTCCTGGAAGAGGCGTACCAGGGCTTCCATGCGACATGGGAGAAGATCCCCTATGTGAGTCGCGAAGGAGTCGAGACCGTTCTCGATTTGTCCAAGAACCCCAAAGCGCGCGCAGCCAAACCCGAGGAGTTTCTGGACAACAGTTTCCTCAAGGAGCTGGAGACCTCGGGATTCGTGGACGCTCTATACAAGAAGTAACCGTTCGTATACCCAGGAAAGATAGTGAAACAATGACGCGTTATCGAGTGGGAGTTGATGTGGGAGGCACCTTCACTGACATCGTCCTCATGGGCGACAGAGGTGAACTGACCATAAAAAAGGTCCTATCCACCCCCCCCGATTACAGCGAAGCGATCCTGAATACCCTGGGCTCTCTCATGAAGGACAACGGGTTAGGAGGTCATGAGATCGAGGCGGTCATCCACGGTACGACGGTGGCCACGAATGCGATCCTCACTTACACCGGCGCGAAAACGGGTCTCATCACCACGCGGGGCTTCCGGGATGTCTTGGAGTTTGCTCGCATTCGAAGGCCACGGCTTTATGACATGGAATGGGAAAAGCCGCCTCCCTTAGTTCCGAGACACCTTCGAATGGAAGTCGATGAGCGCGTGACCTCCACCGGGGAAGTCCTCACATCGCTGGACATGGCCAGTGTAGCGAAGGCCGTGCACTCCCTGCTGGAAGAAAAGGTCGAAGCGATTGCCGTGTGTCTCATCAACTCCTATCAGAATCCGGACCACGAAGAACAAATCGGCCGCTACCTGGCCAAGGAAGCGCCGGACCTCTTCGCCAATCTTTCCACTGTGGTCCTCCCCGAGATCAAGGAGTTCGAACGCACCAGCACCACGGTCGTCAACGCCTACATTCAGCCGGTGGTGAAGCACTACGTTGAGCGTCTCGCTCGTA
>DATEAK010000298.1:0-13303 GCA_035288405.1 bacterium
CGAGCCGATCGCTCCAAAGGGGAAAAAATGAAGGTACCGTTCCTCGATTTGAAGGCCCAATATGCCACGATTCGAGAGGAAGTGCGGGTCGTCGTGGACGGGGTCTGCGACAGTCAGCAGTTCATCCTGGGGAAAACGGTAGAGGCTCTGGAGAAAGAAATCGCCGCGTTTTGTGAGGCTCAGCATGCAGTAGGAGTTTCCTCTGGGACGGATGCCTTATTGGTCTCTTTGATGGCTCTGGGAGTTAGCCCGGGCGACGAAGTGATCACGACGAGCTATAGCTTCTTTGCCACGGCGGGTGTGATCAGCCGACTTGGGGCAAGGCCCGTTTTTGTAGATGTAGAGCCCGACACTCTGAATTTGGACGTGCGCCAAATCGAATCTCGGATCCGTCCCAGGACACGAGGGATTATCCCGGTGCATCTTTTCGGCCAGTGCGCCGATATGGACGAAGTTCTGAATCTAGCCAAACGGCATCAGCTCTGGGTGGTGGAAGATGCGGCTCAGGCGATCGGGTCTCAGTACGATCTGGCGGGCTCGACTCGGAAGGCCGGAACGATGGGAACGCTGGGTTGCTTTTCTTTCTTTCCCAGTAAGACCCTCGGGGGGTTCGGGGACGGCGGCATGGTGGTGACGAACGACAAGGAGCTGGCTGAGAGAGTGGAAATCTTGCGCACCCATGGCTCCAAACCCAAGTACTACCATGCCCTGATCGGAGGGAACTTCCGGCTCGATGCTTTGCAGGCAGCCATCTTGCGGGTAAAGCTCCCTCACGTGCCCAAGTGGATTGTGGCGCGTGTGGAAAAATCGAGAATCTACGAGAGAGAGTTCCGTCGCCGCGGCTTACTCGGGACGATCGGTATTCCCATGACCAAAGTGGGGAGGGACCACACCTTTCACCAGTACGTCATCCGAGTGCCGCGCCGGGATGAATTGCAGCAGTTCCTAAAAGATGCAGGGGTTGATACGATGATTTACTATCCGGTCGCCTTGCATGCTCAGCCTTGTTTCGGTAGTTTAGGTTACCGGGAGGAAGATTGTCCGGTGGCGGCACGGGCGGCCAGGGAAACTCTGGCGCTGCCTATTTATCCGGAGTTGAGTGCCGAAGCGCAGGGTTATATCGTGGAGAAGATTGCAGAGTTCTATAAGCTGCCGACTGTTTGAACGAGGCCCGGCATGTTTTGAGCTGTTCTTTTGCAGGGGGATCGAGCCGTATGCCCATCTTTGAATATATTTGCCACGATTGCCGGAAGAAATTTTCCCTCCTGGTTGGAGTATCGGCCCATGGGGTTGCCTCTTGTTGCCCGAAGTGTGGGGGGACCAATTATACGAAGTTGATTTCCCGCATCGCTCGGGTGCGTTCCGAAGAGGCGATCATGGAGGATCTGGCGGATCCGACAAAGATCGGGAACCCCGAGAATCCTCGGGACCTGGCCCGCTGGGCCAGAAAAATGGGGAGTGCCCTGGGTGAAGAGGGTGGTGAGAATTTTGACGCCATGGTGGATGAAATGATGGAAGGAGAATCCCATGGCGGGAAAGAAGACCCCTCCGGATACTCAGGGGGCGAGGATTCGGGCGATTTCGCCGACGAATTGTGAGCCGAAACCCAGCGGGAGGCTATGTTCCCTTGTCCCGGCCCTGAGGACCACCGCCTCTGTTTTGTCCCGGAGGAGAGCATCCCGGTTCTTGCCGAACGGATCCTAGTCCAGGTCCCTCCGGCCTGCTCCGGCGTCCCGTTCCCTCTAGGCTTTTCCCCTTAACGCGGATATTTTGGGCACTACGAATCTGGTGTCTGTTATGTGCATTATTGTGCTGCCGCGCCGACCGGGAACCTCTTTCAGAACGTCTCGGACACGGGCAATAGAGTTCATCTCCAGGAATTTCGGGTGACGGAGTGAAGATGACTGAAGGCGAAATTCATCGATTTATTGATGTGGTGGTCGAAGCCCCAATTGACCACTCTTTGACTTACAAGGTTCCGGCAGCATTGCTAGGGAAGGTCCAAATCGCCTGTCGTGTCCGGGTTCCCCTGGGCCGTCGCAGAGTCGTCGGCTATGTGATTGCGCAAGTGGCGGCTCCTCCGCCAAAAGTCCTAAACCCCAGGGAGATTTACGAAGTTATTGACTCGCAACCGATCCTGGGGCCCGATCTCATGGAGTTCACGCACTGGATGTCTACCTACTACTGTGCTCCCTGGGGAGAGGTGATAAAAAGAGCCGTGCTTAGGAAAATCAAACCGCTCCCGGCCTCGGGAGAGTCGAGGCTTTCTCCCGCAGAGTCTGCAAAGACCATCCTCTCCCCCGTTACGTTGACTTCTGCCCAGCAGCAAGCTGTGACGCTGATTTCCGATCGCCTGGCCCGCCACGAGTTTCACCCTTTCTTGCTCCATGGAATTACCGGAAGCGGAAAGACCGAAGTCTATCTCCGGGTCATTGAGGAAGGATTGGCCAGAGGGCGGGGAGCCATTGTCTTGGTTCCGGAAATCTCCATGACCCCGCAAATCCTGCAGCGGTTCAGTGAGCGCTTCGGTGAACGAATCGCCGTCCTTCATAGCGGTTTGAAAGCGGCCGAGCGCCTTGCCGAGTGGGAAAAAATCCGCTCTGGCCGGTGCGATGTGGTCATCGGCGCACGGTCGGCCCTTTTCGCTCCGGTAACAAACCTGGGGGTGGTGGTTGTGGATGAGGAGCACGACCCCTCTTACAAACAGGAGGAAACTCCGCGCTACCACGGACGAGACAGCG
The DNA here is from genome assembly GCA_035288405.1 of bacterium. Taxonomy (GTDB): domain Bacteria; phylum JACPSX01; class JACPSX01; order JACPSX01; family JACPSX01; genus JACPSX01. Next base: position 2,742 of record DATEAK010000298.1, read on the forward strand.
CCCTGATGCGAGCAAAGCTGGCACAGGCTGTGGCCATTCTGGGATCGGCGACACCTTCCTTGGAATCTTTTTATAACGCCGAGCTGGGACGCTACACGTACCTGTCGCTTCCCGAGCGTGTCGAGGATCGCCGCCTGCCTCAAGTGCGAATCGTCGATCTTCGCCAACGGGAAAACACGGAGGGGAGCATTCTGTCGACCCCTCTCCGAGAAGCCGTTCAAGCCCGATTGGAGAGGAGGGAACAGACCCTCCTGTTTTTGAACCGGAGGGGATTTGCGACCTACATCCAGTGCCTGGATTGCGGTACCGTGTTGCTATGCCCAAACTGCCAAGTTTCTCTCGTTTATCATGCCGCCCGGGCGGTTCTGAGTTGTCATTATTGTGGTTTCCAGCGCCAGGCCCCCGAACACTGTCCGGAATGCCAGGGGATCAAGATCTCCTACCGGGGACTCGGTACGCAGCGGGTGGAGCGCGAGGTCGCTCGTCTTTTTCCGCAGGCTCAAGTTGCTCGCCTGGACCGGGATACAAGCCGGAAGAAGGGAGAGATCCCCCGCATTCTTTCTCGGTTAGCGGCAGGGGAGATTGATATTCTCATCGGCACACAGATGATCACCAAAGGGCACGACTATCCGGGCATCACTCTGGTTGGGGTCATCTTGGCCGACTCGGCCCTTCATCTCCCTGATTTTCGCGCCTCGGAACACAACTTCCAGATCCTGACCCAGGTGGCCGGCCGCGCTGGCCGAGGCGACATTTCCGGCGAGGTGATCATCCAAACTTACCATCCGGAGACCCATAGCATCGCCTGCGCGGCCAACCACGACTACGAACAGTTTTGCCGAAGAGAGTTGAGTTTGCGCCAACGCCTGGGCTACCCCCCATATCGGCGGATCCTTTTGCTGAAGATCGAGGGTCACAATGCGGAGAAGGTGGAAAAAGCGGCTCGTGGATTCGCGGAAGTTTTGCGAAAGGAGAGCGGACGAAAAAAGGGGATTGATATTCTGGGGCCGGCACCCGGCACGATTCCCCGCTTGAAGAACCGCTATCGCTGGCATCTCCTGATGAGGGGAGAGAGCGCCCAGGGTCTTCAGGAAACGCTGCGGGGGGCGATCTCATCCTATTCTGACGGTTGGGGGGGAACCGTACGTCTGATTGTGGATGTGGATCCAGTGGACTTCGTGTGAACTCCGAACCTGCGGTGTTTACGGTGGTCGATGCCGGAGTTCGGGGAAAATGTGGAATTGGCCTTGAATTTGCTGAGGAAATGCCGTATAAACACACCATAGCAGGTGGAAAAGAGGCCACGAATCCTGCAGTGTAAGGGGGGAGAGATGGCTGTTTTGCCCATACGAATTTATCCGGATCCGGTGCTCCTGAAAAAAGCCAAGCCTGTGCAAGCGGTTACTCCCGAGATCCGTAAGCTCGTCACGGACATGACCGACACCCTGTACGACGCCCCTGGAATCGGACTGGCGGCTCCTCAAGTGGGGGTTTCCCTGCGGGTGATTGTTGCCGATCCGAGCAGCCGGGATCACACGAGCGAACTCCAGGCTCTGATCAATCCGGTCATCCTATGGGCGGAAGGTGAAGAGACACTGGAGGAGGGGTGTCTGAGTCTGCCGAACATTACGGAAGAAGTGACTCGACCGGCGCGCATTCGGGTGTCTGCCTGGGATCGGGATGGGAAGGACCTTCAATTTGAAACGGATGGTCTCCTGGCCCGCGTCATCCAGCACGAGATTGATCATTTGGAAGGGATCGTTATTTTGGACCACTTGGGGAAGGCCAAAAGAGACCTGCTCAAGAAGAAGCTGATCAAGAAGCAAAAGGAGTTGGCGGAAGCGAGGATGTGATTATGGTCCTCATCTTCATGGGGACCCCCTCCTTTGCCGTCCCATCATTGAAAGCGCTGCTGCAAACGTCGCACCGGATCCCGGCTGTCGTCACTCAGACCGATAAACCCAAGGGACGGGGGTTGAAGGTGGAATCCTCACCTGTCTCACTTTTGGCGAGATGCCACGGGATTCGCGTCCTGCAACCTGCCACACTCAAAGACGACCAAGTCGTTTCCGAGCTTGTCTCTCTTTCCCCGGATCTGATTGTCGTCGTGGCCTATGGGAAGATTCTCCCGCCTGCGGTTCTACGGATTCCCCGGTTTGGTTGTATCAATCTGCACGCCTCCCTGCTTCCGAAATATCGCGGGGCCGCCCCCATCCAGTGGAGCCTGATCCGGGGCGAGAAAACCAGCGGAGTCACCACGATGCTCATGGACGAGGGCATGGATACAGGACCGATCTTGTCTCAGGAAATGGTCCTGATTGAACCTCGGGATACGGCTGGTTCTCTGGCGGAGAAGCTCGCCGGGCGAGGAGCAGCTCTGCTGGTGAAAACGCTGGAAGATCTGGAGACTGGAGGGCTTCGGCCGATCCCTCAAAATAACGACGAGGCGACCTATGCGCCCCGTCTTACCAGGGAAGACGGCATGCTCCACTGGAGTGAGAACGCTGTGGCGTTGTGCAACCGCGTAAGGGGATTGAACCCGCGGCCTGGTGCCTTGACGTTTTATCGAGGGCAAAGCCTGAAAATCCTGACCTGCCGCTCTTTGGCGAATAACAAGCCGGGAGTCCCCGGGGAGATTATCGATCTCATTCCGGAAGGCATTGTCGTCAAGGCTGGAGAGGACGCCGTTCTTATCCTGGAGCTGCAGCCGCCGGGCCGCACTTTCATGTCCGCCTCCGCTTATCTGCGGGGACACCCTCTGACGGTAGGGGAAAGATTTCAAGATCATGCTTGAGACGAGTACGCTGAGCGCGCGGGAGATCGCACTCCGGGTTCTTCGCCAGCTGGAAGCCGGGCAGGCCACCTGTGACCGGCTCTTGCAGGATCTTCTCTCACGCTTGTCTCTCCCGGCCGTCGAACGGGGCTTGGCCGTGGAGTTGATCTACGGGGTGGAGAGATGGCGGGGGAAAATAGATTGGATCCTGGCGCAGGTGAGCCGCTATCCTTTGGTTGATTTGACCCCTTGGATACGCAATATCCTTCGTCTGGGCGCCTACCAGCTACTGTTTCTGGAAAGGGTTCCGGCGTCTGCCGCAGTAAACGAGGCCGTGAAGCTTGCCCACAGGCACGGGCACCCGGGGACAGCGAAATTAGTGAACGGTGTCTTGCGGGAGGTAGAGCGACGGAGGGAGAACTGGAAGGTGCTTGAACCGGGAGGGGATCCGGCCCACACATTGGCTGTTACGCACTCTCACCCGGAGTGGCTGGTCCGCCGCTGGATCCGGCGCTGGGGCTTGGAAAAAGCCGCTGCGATTTGCGCTACGAACAACCGCATCCCTCCCACTACAGTGAGGATTAACACCCTAAGAGTTGACAGAGACGAAGTCGAAAAACTCCTGTCCCGGGAAAAAGTGGAATTCTTCCGATGTTCCCTGTTCCGCGAGGCGCTTCATTTGAATTTGCACGGTGCGGTGACGGCGCTAACGGCGTTTCAAAAGGGGCTGTTCACGGTGCAGGACGAAGGAGCTATACTGGTTGCTCCTCTTCTCGATCCCGCGCCGGGAGATCGCATCTTAGAGATCTGTGCGGCTCCCGGGGGGAAGACCACCCATCTTGGGGAGAGAATGGAAAATCAGGGAGAGATTCTCGCCGTGGACCGGAGCCGTCGCCGTCTTTCCTTGCTTGAGGACAACTGCCGACGCCTGGGGTTGACCTTGGTGCGGCCGTTGGCAAGCGACATTCTCTCGCGTGCTCTCTCCGAAGGTCTATGGGAAAAGGTACTGGTGGACGTGCCCTGCTCAAACCTCGGGATGCTGCGTCGCAACCCGGACGCCCGCTGGTTACACCGGGAGGAAGATCTGGAGCGATTGCCCGTCACCCAACTGCAGATTCTGCGGAGTGCCGGTGATTATGTGGCTCCGCGGGGTGTCCTCGTCTATGCAACTTGTTCCAACGAGAAAGAGGAAAACGAAGGAGTGGTGTCCCAGTTCTTGCAGGAGAATCCGGGTTTTCATGTGGAGTCGGTGATGCCCTTCCTTCCTGCCGAGGCGGCCGGGGCGGTCGGCAGATCAGGATATCTTGAGGTGGTTCCGGGATGCGGGGAGGCCGGTGGGATTTTTGCCGCTCGCCTGCGCAGGTCGTAGATCATGGGGCGTACTCTTCGAATTCTCTTGATCGTGTTCCTATTCACGGTAGTGGGGGTAATGAGTAGCCTCGTGGTCATGAACCTTGTCATGCGCGGAGAAGAGGTCACCGTTCCTGATCTCGTGGGCAAAGATGTAATCAGCGCACTGGATATGTTGTCGAAACGGGGGCTCAACTTAAAAATTGTAGGGCGAGAATATACGGACCAGTTTCCCAAGGATGTCATTTCCAGTCAGGAACCCGAGGCTCAGCGTGCTGTGCGCAAAGGGCGTGACGTACGCATCATGATCAGCTTGGGAAGTCGTCAGATCACGGTTCCAAACCTGATCGGGGAGAGTTACCGGCGGGCCGAAATCGTCTTGCGACAAAACAGTCTCGCTCTGGGACGGATTTCCAGGGTGTATGACCGTCAGATTGAGAAGGATCTAGTGGTGGCTCAAAGCCCGGCGCCGCGGAGAGTCTCCAGTGGGGGAACTTCTGTGGATGTCCTGGTCAGCCTGGGGACCCCGCCGGCCCGGTATCTGACCCCGGATCTGATCGGGATCCCGGTGGAGCGTGTCCAAGCCGCGTTGAGCCAGTACGGGATACGAGTCGAGGTGGCGGGCAGCGAAGCTTATGCTGGGGTTGCTCCGGGGTCGATCATTCGCCAACAGCCACCCTTCGGGCACCTGCTTTCCAACGGAGAGATGATCCGGGTTTTTGTTTCCCGCTAGCTGGGTCGATTGAAGGCACGTCGACTCCGCCCATGGAGGAGAGGGCTGCGATGATCAAGATTGCCCCGTCGATCCTGTCAGCGGACTTCAGCCGATTGGGCGAAGAGGTGAAAAGCGTGGAAAAGGCCGGCGCCGATATGATCCATGTCGACGTCATGGATGGGCATTTTGTTCCCAATTTGACGATAGGGCCCCTGGTCGTAGAGGCGGTTCGGCGTGTCACGGCTCTTCCTTTAGACGTCCATCTTATGATGCTCAACCCCGATGATTTCATCGAGGACTTCGTGCGCGCGGGAAGTTCCTGGATCACGGTCCATGTGGAAGTCTGTCATCACTTGCAACGGACTTTGCAGCGGATCAAGGACCTGGGGGTGAAAGCGGGTGTGGCCCTAAATCCGGCTACCCCTTTGACGTCGCTTGACTGTATCTTGGATGAGGCCGACTTGGTCTTGGTCATGTCGGTCAATCCAGGCTTCGGAGGGCAGAGTTTCCTAAGTGGGGTCCTCCCTAAAATCGAGCACCTGCGGCGGGAATTGGACCGGCGAAAGAGCAAGACGGAGATTGAGGTCGATGGCGGGATTCATCCAGACACAGCTCTCCAGGTAAGGAGGGCCGGAGCCAGTATCTTGGTGGCAGGCTCTGCCATTTTCCACGGCCGGGATTATCGCCAGACCATCAATCTCTTGCGCGGAAATTCCGGACCCCGGAAAACTCGAAAAAGATAGAGGACGCCTATAGTTAACGAAGCACCGGACCCCCTTTTGGCAACGCCGTTTTGGGTTCTGCCGGATGAAAGAAGGATCCGGTTCAAGAAGGTGGCGCTGGCCGCCAGCAATATGGTATATTGGCCAGCGGGGGGGAGAAGGCTGAGACCTGCAGGAGGAGTGGAGAGGGATCATGTTGCGCCATATGTTGCGGGCCAAGATCCACCGTGCCCGCGTCACCGATGCGAATCTGGACTACATGGGGAGTATAACGATCGATCAAAGCCTCTTGGAGGCTGCAGAGCTTTTCCCCAACGAACGGGTGGAAATTTACAACATCACGAACGGGGAGCGGCTCTCCACCTATGTGGTACCGGGAGAACCCAATTCGGGAGTTATTTGCGTAAACGGGGCTGCGGCACATAAGGTCTCCAAGGGTCATCTGATTATCATTGCCAATTATGCTTTCATGGATCCCAGTGAGGCCCGCCAGCACAAACCAAAGCTCGTCTTCGTGGATGACAACAACCGCCAGATTTCCCGCTGAGAAATTCCCGCTTTTTCTTGTCGGTTCAGATCGAGATGGGCATCTGACTTGAAAGGGGGAAGTTTGTTTTCTGATCATGGCGGTCCGCCACCCATTGAGGTGGCCGCAGCCATCATTCGGCGGGACGGACGACTGCTGATCACCCAGCGCCCTCCGGGGACTCCTCTGGAAGGACTTTGGGAGTTTCCCGGTGGCAAACGAGAGACTGGAGAGAGCCTGGAAGAGTGTCTTCAGCGGGAACTAAGAGAAGAGCTGGAGATTGAAGTGGATGTCGGAGGGTTGATCGATACCATTTCCCACGACTACGGGACCTACCGGGTCTGTCTTTACTTTTTCGAATGTACGCTCAAAGTGGGCACTCCCCGACCTCTTGCATGCCAGGACCTGCGTTGGGTGACCCCTGCAGATCTAAACTCTTACAATTTTCCGCCGGCCGATGCCCGGCTCCTCGCCCGTCTCAGTCAGGGCCCAGCCTCCGCACACTGAGCAACCGCGCGGATCGCTTTGTTAAGAGAGTTTGTCCAGCGCTCCCTCGTCCACAACAGCGTCGGTTGTGATCGTGCGTATCCCCCGTCGTCTCCAATCCTGCAGAAGTTCCTGGCCCCGTTCCTTGCGGATGGGCCTGGTGGCGTCCTGCACAAGGGCAATCTTGAATTTTCCCAGCTTGAGAAAGCCTTCAATAGCGAAACAGACGCAAACGTCCAGGGCGACTCCGTAAATCAGCAAGTTTTCCGGTGCGGCAATCTCCAGAGCCGGCTCCACGTTGGGGTTGGAAAATACGTCAAACTTCTGCTTCCGGAAAAAGATTTCTCCCTGCTGGCTGTGGATGAGTTGTTCGAGCTGGCTGTTTGGATAAGGCCGGCTGTCGATCCAGAGAGGGTGCCGGGGCCGGGTGACCGGAATCTTTTCCTGGCCGGGAGTTCCCTGCAGGCAATGGGGCGGATACGTGTCCCGGAAATCCGGAGTCCCGGAGAGCTCCGAGTCCGTTTCACTGTGATAGTCCACGGAACCCCAGATGGGGATTTCCGTTTCGCGGGCATAGTTGGTGAGTTTTTGCAGTTGAGAGACGAGCCCCATCGCCTCAGGTACATAAAGATTGCCGTCTCCCATCATGAAATCATGCTGGGTATCGACGTCCCAAAACATCCATCGGCTCATAAGCTCCGACCTCCTCTTCGGTTTGCTTTCTCATGGATGATCTCTGCGCCTGTCTTGAAAGCAATCCGCGCTCTTGTCTAAAAACTATAGTGAGAGCTGCAAGTTTTGTCAAAGATCCGGTTTCTCGCCTGGAATCTGTGAGGAGGGATCGACAAAGCGATCGGGACGGAAAGGTTTCAGAGGAAACGTCGGGTTTTCACCCAGGATGAGTTGGGCCATCACTCGTCCGGTAATCAAGGAGAGAAGGATGCCGTTGCGGAAATGTCCCGTCGCCAAGAAGGCTCCTCGGGTCCCAGGGATTGCTCCCAGGATAGGAAGCCCGTCCTGGCAGTGCGGTCGCAGCCCTGCCCAGGTAGCCAGAAGGGATTCCTGAGCCAGGGTAGGCACCGCAGCGAAGGCCCGAGTGAGGATGTCGTGAACTCCGGAGGCCGTAACTCTCTTATCGTACCCGACGAACTCCACATTGCTGCCGACGAGAATCTCGCCGTTTACCCGGGGAACCAAGTAGCAGCTCCCATGGGCTACGACCTTCCGCAGAGGTGTCACGGTACTTGAGGTCAGGAGCATTTGACCCCGGGCCGGCGTCAAAGGAATCGGGAAGCCGCAAAGCCGGCTGAGCTGTGCGGACCAGGACCCGGCACAGATCACAACGGCGTCCGCTTCCCATTCCTCGCAGGGGCTGGAAGCACCCCGAACCTGAGACCCCTCCCTGAGAATCGCGGTAGCAGGATTGCCCAGTGAAAATTTCGCACCGTGCATCCGCGCATCCTGGTACAGGGCCTTCACGAGATTTGCGTTGTTGATCTGGTGATCATCCGGGTAATGAAGAGCCCCTCGCACGTTGGGAGTCGTGCAGGGTTCTGCTCCCTGAACTTCCTGCGCGCTCAAGAAACTGACCTTTAATCCGAGACGCTGTTGCCAGCCCATCCGCTGCTGCGCTTCTGCTTCTTCCGATTCCGAGAGAATTAGATGTAGGACACCGATCGGACGATACTCCACATCGATCCCGGTCTCCCGGTGCAGAAGATCTGCCGTTTCAGCAAACAGAGCCTTTCCGGCCAGCTTCAACTTCAGAAGAGGACCGGGGCCCGAGGCTTCAATTTGAGGGCCTAGAATGCCTGCCGCTGCGTTGGAGGACTCGCAACCCGGCGAGTTGCGTTCGATCACAGTGACCTTGCGGCCCTTGCGGGCCAGTTCGAAGGCAATGGCGCAGCCGATGACGCCTCCGCCAAGGATGAGGATCTCCGTACGGTGCTTCATGGAACTTCCCCCTCAAATGCTGATCCTGCGAGCGATGGCCGCCAGCTCACGGGCGGCTTCACAGGGGTCGTGTGCCCCCTGAATTGCGGAGATCACCGCGATTCCAGCTAGACCGCTGCCGGACAGGAGACTCGCAGTATCCCGATTTATCCCTCCGATCGCCAGCACCGGGATGCGCAAAGCGCCGCTCACCTCTTGCAGACGCTTCACTCCTTGCGGGGGTCCGTACTTGACTTTGGCAGGGGTGGAGAAGATTGGACCGAAGAGCACATAGTCGGCTCCCTCTGTTTGAGCCTGCAGAGCCTCCTCCAAACTGTGGACGGATCGCCCCACGAGCAGGTCGCTACCCACCAAGGAGCGGGCCTCCCGTATCGGTAGAGAGTGAGTGGCTAGATGGACGCCTTGAGCTCTCGCAGCCAGGACCACATCGATCCGGTCGTTTATGAGTAGGGGAACACGCTGGGAGCCCGTGACTTCGAGGATTTCCCCGGCGAGATTGAAGAGTTCGCTTGCCGTGAGGTCTTTTTCCCGGAGCTGAACTCCATCGACGCCTCCAGCGATGGCTTCTCTGACCACGGCAGAAAGTGTTCGATCCTTGCAGAGCTGGCGATCGGTTACCAGAAGAAGGCGAAAGGGGACTCGCCGGGAGTCCATCAGGTTCCGATGACTCCCTCCAGGGGACTGCTGGCCGTGGCATAGAGTTTCTTCGGGATCCTCCCGGCCTTGTAAGCGAGCCGGCCGGCTTGCACGGCCAGGCGCATGGCCTCGGCCATGGCCAGCGGGTCTTTGGCTCCGGCGATTCCGGTGTTCATGAGGACGGCGTCGGCCCCCAGTTCCATGGCGATTGCGGCATCGGAGGCGGTGCCGACTCCCGCGTCTACGATCACGGGGACCGATACGGTTTCCATAATGATGCGCAGAGTGTAGGGGTTGCAAATTCCCAAGCCGGAGCCAATTGGTGCACCCAGGGGCATGACCGCGGTGGCTCCCAGGTCCTCGAGTTTCTTGGCTGTGATGGGATCATCGTTCGTGTAAGGGAGTACTGAGAAACCTTCTTTGACCAGTTCACGGGTTGCCTTGAGGAGCCCTTCTACATCGGGGAAGAGTGTCTTTGTGTCACCGAGGACTTCCAGCTTGATCAGATCTGAAAACCCCGCCTCCCGGGCCAGACGGGCCGTCAGAATTGCCGATTCCGCATCGAAGCAGCCTGCCGTGTTTGGAAGAATCGTGTACTTTTTGGGATCAATGTAATCCAGCAGAGAGTCACCCCCGTTGCGGTTGAGGTTCACTCTTCGCACGGCTACAGTGACGATCTCCGCTCCTGATTTTTCAATTGCTGTCCGGGTTTCCTCGAAGGACGCATACTTCCCGGTACCGACGATCAGGCGGGATGTGTACTTCCGCCCGGCAAGGATCAGGGGTTCATCCATCATGGGTCTTCTCCTGTTCCGCCTCCAACGGCTTGGATAATTTCGACCCGATCCCCCTCTTTGAGGACCGTAATCGAATAATTTTTGCGGGGGACCACCTGTGCGTTGACAGCTACAGCCCGGTAGGTAGGGTCAATTTCCAGACTCGTGAAAAGCAGAGCCACCGTGACCCCCTCTTCCATTTCTTTTGGTTCTCCGTTAACCATCAGTCGCATGGCGCTCGGGGTTCCCCTCTTTAGTAGAGTTCACGCTTGAATAGCCGGAGATGCGTGATTTCTCAAGTTATTTTAGCATATGACAAGAAAGGCCAGCAAGGCCATAGTTAGGGAAACCCCTTGCTTCTATTGGGAGTTTTGTGTATATGGGTGTCACATGTGACAGCGGAAGCGATTCTCAGGCAAGATCTGAGCGATGGAGGATTTCGGAAGGGGGCTGGTCCTATGGCCGGAGATCAAAGGCAATTTGTCAATTTTCTCTTCTGTAAGGTTGATCCCCAGTGGCTTTTTCTCCCGGATGAGGAGCGCCGCCAGGGAAAGGAAAAGTTCCTGGAGGTGGTAGAGGCTTTCTCTCCCCGGGTGCTTGTGGTCTCTTATACGACCCTGGGGAT
>DATEAK010000299.1:0-3188 GCA_035288405.1 bacterium
CGAGCGACTGGAGGTACTGCTGAAACTGCGAGAGCTGGCCGCCCCCGAGCAGCACGAGTCCGTGGCCCAGCGTGTGCCGCGCCGCCGGGATCGCGGCGACGAGAACGACGACGAGGACGATGAGCAGAAGCTGGAAGCGAAGACGAGTCACACCACGGGCCTGACCGAGCAATCGTAGCCGAAAAGACCCCGGCGGCTTGCGTCTGCCCGGGCGAACGCGCGCGCCCAAGGCACCTGTTTTAAAAAGAGAGCCATATTCCCATCACGGCTCCAGAAGTAACCTGGGTGCCCCTTCAATCACGCGGCCGATGACGGCGGCGCTGGAGATTCCGGCTTTTTGCAACCGCTCCAGCAGTAGTTCCACTTTTTCGGAGGCCACTGCCATCAACAATCCCCCGGAAGTCTGCGCATCAAAAAAGATCATGGCCAGAGCTTCGGAGACGGCCGGATCGACTTGCGCTCTCTCTCCAACAAACTCCCGGTTCCGAAAACTGCCCCCGGGAATCAGTCCTTGCTCCGACAGTTCGAGGGTCTCGTCTAGATAGGGAATGGCACTTGCCTGAAACGCCATGCCGACACCGCTTCCTCGGGCCATGATGAGGGCGTGCCCCAGAAGACCAAATCCCGTGACATCCGTGGCGGCATGGACGCCCACCTCCACCATGACCTCGCCGGCGGCCCGATTCAAAGTGGCCATTACCTCCACGGCTCTCCGAACCAGATCTGCGGGTGCTTTCCGGCGCTTGTTGGCCGTGGTGATAATTCCCATGCCCAGAGGTTTCGTGAGAACGAGGAGATCTCCCGGCTGGGCTCCGACATTTCGCACGACGTGGCGCGGGTCGATGACTCCGGTTACCGAGAGGCCGTATTTGAGCTCCACGTCGTCCACCGTGTGCCCGCCCACCAGTGTGGCGCCCGACTCTTCGATCTTTTCGAGTCCCCCCCGCAAGAGCTCTCTCAAAACTTCTGCAGGAAGACTGTCTTGGGGAAACCCGACGATGTTCATGGCGGTGATCGGTCTTCCCCCCATGGCGTAAATGTCGCTCAGGGAATTAGTGGCTGCTATCCGGCCGTAGTCGTAAGGATCATCGACGACCGGCGTGATGAAGTCCAGGCTTTGCACTAGGGCCAAGCCCTCCGCCACATGATAGACCCCGGCATCGTCCCCGGTCTCCATTCCAACCAGGAGCTTCGCATCTCTCTTAGGGTGCAACGAAGAAACGGCGGCTTCCAGGTCCCCCGGACCCAGTTTGCCCGCTCAACCCGCGCAGCGCACCGTTTCCGTAAGACGGAAATTGCTGTCCGCCATGAATGCTCACCTCCTTCCGGAAAACAAGACGTCTCGATAAACCGCTCGATTTCTCGCCTGATTTTACCCGTTCCGGGCCGGAAAAAATACCTTCCTTTGAGGTTTCCCGGTTTTCAGGAAGGGATCAGGCGCAGGCGTAAAAACGTGCTCAGAAAATCAACGGCAATGACAATGATCAGAGTCGCAATGAGAAGGGTCGCCAGGTCTCGATACTGGAGGAGTCCCATGGCCACCAGGATATCCTGGCCCAATCCGCCCGCACCGACCACTCCCAAAACCGCCGCGGTACGGATATTCACTTCCCAGCGGTAGAGCGTATAAGACAAGAGTTGCGGAAGCGCCAGGGGAACCATGCCAAAGAGAAATACTTTCAGAGTCCCTGCGCCGGTGGCTCGGAGAGCTTCCAGAGGCCGAGAATCCAGGGCCTCCAGGCTCTCTGAATAGAGCTTTCCCAGAACTCCCCCGGTGTGAAATCCCAGGGCAAGGACACCGGGAAAAGGGCCCAGCCCTACGGCAACGATGAAGATCAGTGCCCAGAAAAGTTCCGGGACCGAACGCAGGAAGTTCAGCAGCAAAGTGGAGCCGTCGTAAATCAGACGGCGCCATAGTCGCCCGGCCGTGGAGGAACCTTCCGTCTCGGAAGAGTGGCCCTTCCCCATCACCGTGTAGGCCGACAGTGCCCCCAAAGGAAATCCAATGAGGACAGCCAAGAGAGTCCCCATGATGGAGACGGCCAGAGTCTCCACACTGCCCCGAAGAGCACGACTCAATAGAGAAGCCGAGAGGTTCGGAGGAACGAGCTGGCCGAAAAACAGGGAGACTTGATGGCGGCCATCCGCCTGGAACGGGAGCAGGAGGTTCGAATTCGTTCCCAAGTAGCTCCAGAGAATCGCGATGACCACAAGGAGGATCACAGTCTTCCCGGCACTCCACAAGGGCCTGCGCTGGACGTCAACACTTCGGATCGTCAATCAAATCCCTCCTTCGGCCCCCTCACCTTCCCCTCTCCCCCGGTGGGGGAGAGGGACGGAGAGAGGGGACCCTCAGAGCAGGTTGCGGCGGATCCAGGAACTGGCCTGATCCACGAGGGTCACCAGAACAAAGGAGACCAGGATGATGGTAAAGGCCTGAGGGTAGTTCAGCATCTTCATGGACACTTCAATTTCCTGACCCAGCCCTCCGGCACCCACGAGGCCCAGAATCGCCGCGGAACGGATCGCGCACTCCCAGCGGTACAAGCTGTACGCCACGAAGTTGGGGAAGGCCTGAGGAAAGAGCCCGTAAATCACCAGGGGGAACTTGCGGGCACCCACGGCCCGGACTGCCTCGACGGGACTCTGTTTCACCCCCTCCAGAATTTCGGCATACACCTTTCCCAGCATCCCCCCGTAGGAAAGGCCAATGGCAAGAACACCGGCGAAGGGTCCCAGCCCCACAATCCGCACGAAGAGCAAACCCCAGACGATTTCAGGAATCGAGCGCAACAGGCTAAGGCCTCCCCGGGCGAAGAGGTACGGGAGCATCCACAGACGGCGGCGGGCGGGATGGCTCATCCCTCTCCTTTCAAAAAGAATTCCAGCAAACGTGAGAGTGCTTGTGGCGAGAATCCCCAGGGGTAAACCGATCAAGATCGCGAGGGCAGTCCCCATGACGGAAATCTGGATAGTCTTCACTGTGGGAGCAACCAAGTACGAAAGAAAATCCAGGGAAAGGTCGGGCGGGAAAAAATCGGCAAGAAGGCCCACGAGGCCTCTTCCACCCTCGGGATGGAGAAGCTTGCCAGGGGAGAGCTCGGACAGATGGTAGCTTCCCACCAGGACCGCTACGAGAAGAAACCACCCTGCGACAGACAGGGGGGAAATCTTAGGCTTTGTCGTAG
>DATEAK010000300.1:0-4267 GCA_035288405.1 bacterium
AGGGAGAGGGCCAGGGTGAGGGTGAAGGAGGTTTTCGGAATGACGGCTTTTGAGCAGACGATCACTGAGTTTGTGGAAGGGTGGAAGGGGTGGCTAGCGCGGATCAATGATGCTGTCTTCTCTTACGGGGAGTTAGGAATGCAGGAGGTGCGCACCACGGATCTCCTGTGCCGGAAGTTTGAGGAGAACGGGTTCCGCGTCGAGCGCGGGATTGGCAAGATGCCCACCGCTTTCCTGGCTTCCTACGGATCCGGCAAACCTGTTATTGCCTTGACTACGGAGTATGACTCCACTCCGGGAACTTCCCAGAAGCCCGGGATTCCGGTTGAAGATCCGATCGTGGCCGGGGCACCCGGTCACGCCGAGGGACATAACAACAACGCGGCGGTTTTCCTGGGCGCAGCTCTCGCAGTAAAAGAAGTCATGAACCGGCACGGGCTCCAGGGGACCGTCAAGGCCATCGGTGCCCCGGCGGAGGAGCAACTCGTGAGCCGGCCGTTTCTTGTGCGGGACGGCTATCTGGACGATGTTGATGTGGCGCTTTCCGCTCACCTGAACCAGTTTTTTGCCACGAGCTACGGCCGCCTCCAGTACGGTCTCATCTCGGTCGAATTTACTTTCCACGGCAAGACGGCCCACGCGTCGGTGGCGCCGTGGGAGGGGATCAGCGCCCTGGACGCGGCTCAGCTGATGAACGTGGGCTTCGATATGATGCGGGAACACTTGCCTGTGACCCAGCGCACCCACCACGTGATTTCCCACGGAGGCGAGCAACCTAACGTGGTCCCGGCCCGGGCCACGAACTGGTACTTTCTGAGAGAGCAGGATCCGCCGGCCATGCTCAAGCTCTTCGAAACCGTCAAGCGGGTGGCCCAGGGAGCGGCCCTCATTATGGGGGCCACGGTGGAACACAAGATCATTTCGGGAGTATGGCCGTCCATGGGAAACCAGGTGCTGGCCGAAGTGGCCCAGCAGGCCATCGAGAAAGTCGGTATGCCCTCCTGGTCTGCGGCGGAGCAGGAATTTGCCTGCCGGTTGCAAAAATCCATCGGCCTCAAGGAAGTCGGGATGCCCTCCCAGATCACCCCCTTGCGCAAGGCGGAACAGAAAACTTCCGCTTCCGACGTGGGTGACGTTACCTGGAAGGTTCCACACGTGCGCATCTACTACCCCACTCAACCTGTGGGAGTTTCTTTCCACCACTGGGGAGCCGCAGTCACACTGGCCACCCCGATCGCTCATAAGGGAGTAATGGCGGGAACCAGGGCTCTGGCCTTGACGGCCTGCGAGGTCTTAAGCCGCAAAGGTCTTGTGGAGCAGATCCATCGGAAGTTCGAGGAGGAGAAAGGCGACGTCCAGTACTCTTGTCTGATTCCGCCGGAAGTTGATCCGCCTCTGGAACTGAACCGCACGATCATGGAGCACTACCGGCCCGAAATGGAGAAGTTCTACTACGATCCCGACTCGCGGGAATCGTATCTGGAGCAGATGGGGATCACGTTGCCGTTTTGACCTGTCGCAGACATTCTCCAGCGAATCCGGCTCCCCTTCGAAAAAACGCGAACAGGGGTGGATCGGGCGGGTTAAGACTAAACCGCAACCTTCGGAGAGAAACAGCCCGCCTACCGGTTCAGAGGAAGAGGTTCCCTCCCCGCGATCGTTTCGAGGCAACCCCCTAGGATTGCCTGTTGAGCAGAGTTTCGGTTCTTATTCCTGCTCTCCATAGATCTGCTGGGCCAGGTAGTTCTCGTACCCCAATTCCTTGATCTGGTGGAGCTGAGCTTCGATCCAGTCGACGTGTTCTTCCTCGTCGACGATGAGATCCTCGACGAGGTCGCGGGTGGCGTGGTCGCCCGCCTTGTTACAGATGTCGATGCCGTCCCGGAGCACTTTCAAGGCGCCCATTTCCAGGACCAGATCGCTTTCCAACTGCTTGCGCACATCGGTGCCGATCATCAGCTTGTCCATGTCGGCCATGTTCGGAGTGCCATCCAGGAACAGGATCCGGCCCATGATTCTGTCGGCGTGTTTCATCTCATCGATGGACTCGTGGCGGGAGTGCTTGGCGAGGGTGTGATAGGCCCAGTTCTCCAGCATCTTGGCGTGCACGAAATACTGGTTGATTCCCGTAAGCTCCTTGCGGAGCATGCGGTTGAGCAGTTCCAGAACTTTTGGATTCCCTTTCATTATTCTTCTCCTCTCTAAGAAAAACTGTAAGACCACCTGAAAGAACGTAGATGACTGAGGCGTTCGGCCACACTTTCTTCCCTAAAAACGTTACCTGAGAGGCCCTCTTACGTCAACGCGAAAAAGCGAGCCGTTAGCGATTCACCTTCAAATGGACCAAGTTTGGGGTTCCCGACCCCATACACCAGAGAGTTCCGTCCTTGGCAAAGTCCATCAGGCGGCAATTGATGCTCTTGCTCAGGTGCGGGTAGACGGAAAACTTCTGGGTGCGAGGATTGAAGCGGCCGATGTAGTTCCCGCCGAAGTGGCTGAACCAGACGACATCGTTCTTATCCACGTTGAAGGAGTAAATGTTGATGGGGCTGCCCCCGTTTGCCGGAGCCCGCCAGCTCTTCCATCTCCGTGTGCGCGGGTCGAACATCCCGACGCTGCCGAATTCGTGCTCCCCGAACCAGATGCGTCCCCGGGAGTCTATGGCCATCCGGCGCAGTCCCGGGTCGTCGGCGATCCGCGGGTGGGAATATTCCTTGAGGGTGCCCTTCCTGGGATTCACTTGGACGATCTTGTTTCCCAGGAATTCAACGGCCCAGATTGTTCCGTTGCGGTCCACCTGAATTCCGTATGGCCGGGCGCGAGGAGTGGGGACTTCCCAGACTTGCAGCCGGCCGGTGGCCCGCACGATGCGGCCGATGGCGTCGCCGTATTCGAAGGAAAAAACCGGATTTTTCGCTTTGTCGAAAACCACCGTATGGGGATACATGAACTTCTGGGGCATAAAGGGCATGAGGTAGTCGACAAACAGCTCGGTCTTCGGGTCAAACATGGTGACCTTGTTTTGTGGAAGGCCCGTGATCGTGACCCAGACGAACCCGTCGGGATCCACCTTGATGCCGTGAGGGCGGCCCTTTTCCGTGGGGACGTCCCAGCACTGGAACTTCTCGGTCTTGGGATCGAACACAACCAGGTTGTGCTTTTGAATGCCCGAATACCAGACCCGGCCGTCCGGGGCCACGGAAATGCTGTGTCCGGCGCCGCAGGAGCTGGGATACTCCTTCATCTCATAGGTCTTGGGATCGGCCGGGGCTACCTGAGGCACAGGAGGGAGCGGAGTGCTCTGAAGCTGCGCTGCCTTCTCGGGAGCTTGCGAAGCCCGGCTCGTCATTCCGCTTGCCTGGTTCTCCAGGGTGGCAATGTGGGCAACAATTTTTTCGAGCTTCTCATCGCTCAGGCGCTCCGGAGGAAACGCGGGCATTTGCGCCATGGGCGTGCGCACCTGCTTGAGGATCTGCTCTCGGGTGAAAGGACCCGTGGGACGCCCTACGATGGGAGTGCCGATGACGGTCCCTTTGCCGTCCCCGCCGTGGCAGGCGCCGCAGCCGTAACGCCCAAAGTAGTAAGAACCGCTGGTCCGGTGCACTTCTTTAACAGAAGCCTGGTCCTGAGCTGGGGTTGGGCCAGCCGCGCCCAGAATCATCCCCAGTGCGGGGATAATGAACAGCACAACCATCTTTCCGAAAAGTGGGTTCTGATGTCGCCTGATCATGTTCCCCCTCCTTGCGGTGTTCCGGGACTTGCCCGGAATACCTTTTCAGGCAGCGACGAGTCAATTTGGCCGACAGAATTGAGAATTGTGAACAGAGATTTGAGTATCAGAGCACCCGGTTCGAGTCAATGGGATTTATTGTTTCCTAGAGGCCGAAGATTCTAGCGGCCGTCCAGCCCAGGATTTGTTGATATGCGATCATCCATCCGGGGGATATAGTTCTTGGAGATGCGGACGGCGTCGTGGTGGTGGAGCGGGAGAAGGTCGCCGAGGTGCTCTCCAAATCGCAGATGAGGGAAGAAAAGGAAGAGAAGGTGATCGAGGAGCTGAGGTCCGGCCGCACCACGTTGGAGATTTACGGCTTTGCCAACACGCTGAAGAACTTGGGACTGAAGGAAGAATCCTAGGTTAGTTTGTGTGCTTTTCCTGTGAACTTTACAGCCGCCGAGCGGTCTGCACGTTTGCCGGTCTGATCTGCTCAGAGCGTCCGGAGAACCTCAACTCCCTCCTAATAGCGGGGATCTCCTCGTTGCTGGA
>DATEAK010000301.1:0-4594 GCA_035288405.1 bacterium
CACCACAAAAACCTTTTGCCCCTTGTACTTTGACTGATTCGGGTGCTCCAGGATGTCCAAGATATCGCCACGCTGGATGTGGAAAACGATTTCCTCGAACGAAATCCTACGTTCGGATCTGAGTCTCTTATTTTCCTCCTCGTCCCATTCGAAATATTTCACAATGTAACGTGTAGCACGATGTGTGCCTTTTGGCAACAAACCGGTTCTGCGGTTCTAACATTAGTTTTGCGGGCGCTGCTGAGACAGTATAAAATCGGGCTACCGATCAGGACTCCACACATGACCCAGAGTCCACAACGCCCACGAAAGGGCATCAGGAGGTTTTCATGCCATACGTGAACATCAAGATCACCCAGGAAGGCGCCACCGCGGACAAGAAGGCCCGGCTAATCAGCGGAGTGACCCAGCTACTGGTCGATGTCCTGGGAAAGAACCCTCAGACGGTATTTGTTGTGATCGATGAAGTCGATACCGACAACTGGGGGGTCGGCGGGGAGCCCATCACCGTGCGGAGGCAGCGGGAACAGAAATAAAGAGGTGGGAGGGTGAGATGGACAAGGGAGAAGGAAATTCGCCTGTCCCCCAATTACACTCCTAAGGTCTTTGCCAGTTCCAACGTCCGCCGGGCTCTCTCCACGATGGGCAGGTCGATGAGCTGCCCTCCGAGAGCAACAGAACCATCGCCACGGGCTTGAGCCTCCTCAAAGGCCTGGACCACCTGCCGGGCATATTCCACTTCGGCCGCAGTGGGGCTGAAAATCTCGTTGATGATGTCGACTTGACCGGGGTGAATCAGGGACATCCCGGTAAAGCCCAGACGTCGCGCCTGCAGAGCAAACCTTTTCTGCCCTTCGGGGTCCTTGATGTCCGGCCATACCCCGTCCACAGCTTGAACATGGGCCGCTGCAGCGGCCATGACCATCGCCGAGCGGGCGTAAATCATGTCCTTGGCTTCGGCTTCGCGCTGCGTCGGCAGGCCCAGTTCCTTGCCGAAATCCTCGGCTCCGAAAATCAAGCCGATAACGCGGGGAGAAGCCGAGGCTATGGCCGGAGCATTGATGAGTCCTCTGGGGCTTTCAATGGCGACGAGGAGACCCACGCTTCCTGGTTTCATTCCCAACTCAGGCTCACGGCGGTTCAGAATCGCATCCACCGTTTTGACCTGTTCGGGCGTGTCCACCTTAGGAAGGACCAACCCTTCCAGTCCGGGCCGGACGACGGCCTTCAGGTCCGCGTGCATACGTTCATGTCCCACGTCATTGACGCGAACGTAGCGGAGCGGCCTGCGGCCGGCAGAGGGAGAGATAGCCTGGCTCTTATGAACCCGATCCAGGGACTCGGCAATCAGTTGCCGGGCGGTATCCTTCTCGGCAGGGGCGACTCCGTCCTCGATATCCAGCATGATGGCATCCACATTAAGACCAAGCGACTTGTCGATCATCTTCTGGCGATGGCCCGGAACGAACATCCAGGAGCGTTTCAGATCCAGCATTACTTCCTCCTCGAACCCCCTCACCTTCATCCTCTCCCCCTGAGAGGGGGAGAGGACAAGATATTAGTAAGACCTGGGCAGACCCAGAACGTGCTGGCCCACGTATGCCAGGACCAAGTTGTTGCTCACCGGTGCCTCTGTAAGCAAGCGGGTCTCGCGAAACTTTCTCTCTACATCATACTCAGTGGCAAACCCGTATCCGCCATGGGTGGAAAGGCAGACGTTCGCCGCTTCCCAGGCTGCCTGGGAAGACAGAAGCTTGGCCATGTTCGCTTCGGCGCCACAGCGATCCTTGCTGTCATACTTGCTAGCCGCCTGATAGCGCACCAGATTCGCCGCCTCTACGTGGGCGTAGGCGAGCGCAATGGGAAACTGAATCCCCTGGTTGGAGCCGATGGGGCGCCCGAACACTTTTCGCTCGGAAGCGTACTTTGCTGCCCGCTCGACAAACCAGTATCCGTCTCCGATGGCTTCCGCGGCCACCAGGATGCGCTCCGCATTCCAGCCGTCGATGATGTAGCGAAAACCCATGCCCTCTTTGCCAATGAGGTTTTCAACGGGAATCTCCACGTTATCGAAAAAGAGAACGTTCGTATGATGGTTGATCATCAGCTCCAGGGGCCTGACTTCCAGGTTTCCCTTGATGTTCTTCAAGTCGACCAGGAATGTGGAAAGCCCTTGCGTCTTGTCCTTAAGCTCATCGTACGGAGTCGTACGGGCCAGCAGAAGCATCAGGTCCGATTGCAGCACCCGCGAGATAAATATTTTCTGTCCGTTCACCACATAGCGGTCTCCCTTGCGAACCGCCATCGTCTCGATGCGAGTGGTCTCCGAACCGGCGTTAGGCTCTGTGACGCCAAAGGCCTGCAGTCTCAACTTCCCCTGGGCAATCAAGGGGAGATAGCGCTGCTTCTGCTCCTCGCTGCCGTGGCGCAGCAATGTGCCCATGGTATACATCTGGGCGTGACAAGGGGTGGCATTCCCTCCGGAATGGTTGATTTCTTCCAGGATGATGCTCGCTTCGGTGATGCCGAGGTTCATGCCCCCGTACTCTTCCGGGATCAGTGCCGCGAGCCAGCCATCGGAGGTAAGACGATCCACGAAGGCCTGCGGATACTCTTCCTTCTTATCCACCTCGCGCCAATAGGCATCCGGGAAATCTCCGCAGACCTTTCGAATTGCCTCCCGGATAGCCTGCTGGTCCTCGCTAAAATGGAAATCCATTACTTGCCTCCTATAGGTTGGGCGTAGTATATAATAGCGTGATTTTAATTGCCAAATTGAAATTGGAGTCCCGCCCGATGGTCTATTCACTTCGCCGGGTCTCTACCTCTCTGCTCACGAGGGGGCAATATTCCCCAGGTTTTCGGAAAGGTAAGGAGGAGTCAAAATGCCCGTGAAGCCCGGATGGGAAGGCCGGTACTTTGAGGATTTTTCCGTAGGAGATATTTACCGTTGTCGTCTGGGAAGAACCGTAACCGAGACGGATAACATCTGGTTCACCCTGCTCACAAACAACACGAACCAGATTCACTTCAACAACGAATACGGGAAGCGCACCGAGTTCGGGCGCTGCCTGATCAATAGCGCACTGACCTTGGCCATCGTGGCCGGTCTGGGTGTGGCCGACGTAAGTGAAAACGGCTTTGCCCTGGGTTGGGATGAGATTAAGCTGCCCAACCCGCTGTTTGCAGGAGACACACTCTACTCGGAGTCTGAAGTTTTGGACAAGCGGGAGTCCAAATCCAAGCCGCAATTGGGCATCATCAAAGTCCGCACCCGCGGCATAAACCAGGACGGCAAGGTGGTAATCGATTACGCCCGCAGCGTGATGGTCTGGAAGAAAGCGCATGCTCCGAAGCAAGACCTCTTCCCGGAGGTAAAAGAGTGATGCCGCTTGATAAGCCGCAAGGCTCTTCTCTGGCCCTCAGTGGCGTGCGCGTCGTGGCGCTGGAAGCTTCCGTGTCCGGTCCGTTTTGCTCCCGGATTCTGGGGGATATGGGCGCCGATGTCATCAAGGTGGAAAAACCGGGAGTGGGAGACCTCATCCGCCACTGGGACACAGCAGTGCGCGGGCTGTCTTCGGGATACGTGTGGCTGAGCGGCAACAAGCGCAGCTTCGCCATCGACGTGAAGAAGAAATCCGGTTTTGAAGCCATACGCCGGCTGATCACACAGTCGGATGTCCTTCTGGAAAATTTTGCTCCCGGAGTGGCCGATCGACTGGGCTTGGGAGCATCGGAGATGTGCGCGCTGAACCCGCGCTTGATCTACTGCTCCATCTCCGGCTACGGCCAGGATGGCCCCTATCGGGATGTGAAAGCGTATGATCTGTTGATCCAGGGAGAAGCCGGCATTATCGCAACGACAGGTTATCCGGACAAGCCGGCCAAAGTAGGAGTCCCCATCTCGGATTTAGCCTCCTCTTTGTACGCGGCTCTGGGGATCGTTCTCGCGCTCTATCAGCGGGAACACACCGGTCGCGGCCAGCGGGTCGACATCGCCATGTTCGAAACGATGCTTTCTTTCCTCGGCTATTTCCCCCATCACTACTGGCACCGAGGAGAGGAACCGCCCCGCGTGGGCATGCGCCACCACTACGTGACCCCGTACGGCCCGTTCATGGCCTCGGACAATGTGTACGTGAACCTGGCCGTGGCCACAGCCCAGGACTGGGATGTCTTCTGCAAGCAGGTCATCGAGAAACCCGAGCTGCTTCAGGACCCCCGCTTCGCCAGCGTGGAGGGGAGAAAACAAAACCGCTACGAACTGGAGGAACTCATTGCCCGGATCTTCCGGGAGCGCCCCAGCGAGGAATGGTTCCGCCGTCTGAAAATAGTCGAGCTTCCCCACGGCGTGGTGAGAGGCATCGCCCAGGTTCTGGCTCACCCTCAAACGATCGCCCGGAAAATGATCCGAGAAATCCAGTCCCCCGTGGGACCGGTGCCCACGATCGGCAGCGCGTTGAATCTTTCGGACAGTCCCGCACGCTTCGACCCGATTCCCGATCTCGGGGAACATACGGAGGAAATCCTGCGCGAGCTTGGCTACGACGACGCGGGGATCGAGCAGCTTCGCCGGGATAAGGCGATCTGATAC
>DATEAK010000302.1:0-32253 GCA_035288405.1 bacterium
TAGCCTCGCAAGTCCGACCCCGTCCCACCCATGTAAAAACGCTGGAAAATCGGCACGTCTTTTCTCCCGTAAGCCCGGACGTAGCCGATCCGGCTCCGCAACAGCAGGATGAGCCGCTTTCCCAGGGGAACATACCGGCCGTTGTCGGCAACGACCTTCACGAAGTCATTGTCACCGGCAAACGGTCCGCCGGCCATCTCCAAGGAGAAGCGGTTGCGCCAGCCGGTAGTGGGGTTGAAAAAATCGTCCCGGGTATCCCGGCTGAGGTAGGGGGTGACGCTGCTGGTCGTGGAGCTTCCCTCCAGATCCCTAATCGTTTGGGAGGCAGAGTCCAAAACGTCTCGAATACGGTCCCACTCGTAGCGGTACTCGGCCCCCCCTTGCCAGAATTCCCTAATGGTTTTTCCGCCCCGCAGGACCACCCCTTTGCTGTCCAGAGTATAGGACTCGAATTCATTCATCCGATCAAAAAGGTCGAACCCGGCAGTGACACGACGGTCAAGGAAATAAGGATCCGTAAACGAAAGAGTGTATTGGGTTAGTCTGGATCCCATTTCCAACGCAACAGAAGCTTGCCGACCGCTCCCGAAGAGATTGCGTTCCGAGACGCTGGCCGTTCCAATGATATGGTCCACAGAGCTGTAGCCGGCCCCGAAGCTCACGGCTCCGGTGGAGCGTTCCTTGACAGCCACCTTGAGATCCACCAGATCCCCATCGGGACGCCGCTCGGTGCCGATCGTGGAACTCTCGAAGTATCCCAGGCGATTGAGGGCCTGGCGGCTCAGCTTCACCTTGGTACTGTTAAACACCTCTCCTTCGTGGAGGCGGATCTCGCGACGGATGACCTTGTCCCGGGTCTTCGTGTTGCCGCTGATCAGGATCTTGCCGATGTATTGCTTGCTACCCCGGTTCACGCTGATACCCATGTCGACCCGGTGAGCGGCATCGTCTACATTGGTCGTAGGGATTACATCCGCAGCGGCATACCCCTTTTCAGCATAGAGATCGGTAATCCGCAGAATTCCTTCGCTCAGCTTCTGCCGGCTGAAGACTTCCCCCTCACGAACTTGCAGAGTGCCACGCAGCTGCTCGGCCGTATAAACATCATCCCCCGTGACATTCAAGTTCCCGATAATGTATTGAGGACCCTCCTGGACGGGAATAACGAGTTCCAGGCGCTTGGCAACCCGATCCACGTTGATCTTGGGTTGCGCCACAACCACCTTAAGGAAGCCCCGGTTCTGGTAAAACGCATCGAGACGGGCTTGGTCCTGACGCAAAACTTCCGGATTGTATCCTCCCGAGCCGGTGATGAACGAGAAAAACCCCTTCTCGCTCGTCTCCATATCGTTTTTGAGCTCATACTCGGAGAAATAGCGGTTCCCCTCAAAGCGGATCCGCGAAATCTTGACTGCCTCTCCCTCGTCAATCACGAAGTCGATCCGCACTTGATTCGCTTCCAGGGAGATGACTTGGTGCGTGACCGCGGCAAAGAAGCGACTTTTTTCCTGATAGAGGGAGAGGATCTTGTTATCGCTTTCCCGCAGCGCCGCCTCGTTGAGAATCGTGTTTACTTTGATGGCGAGGGCCTTCAAGATCTCGTCGGTGCCGAGTTCAGAATTTCCCGTCAGACGAATCTCGCGAATCCAGGGATTTTCTTCCAAGATATAGGTGAGCCTGAGTCCCCCTTCGAACGGTTCCGAATCCACCCGAATGTCTCTGAAAAAACCCAAGTCGTAGAGGCGCTTAATGTCCGTCTGGATTGAAGAAACGGAAAAAGAGTCCCCGACCTTCGTGGTCAAATAGAAACGGATCGTTGATTCTTCAACTCGGGCGTTCCCCCGAATGACGATGGCCCGAATCGACAGCGCAGGTTGTTCAGCCCCTTCGACCCGACCGAATGAAAGCAAGAGCACTGCAGCACAGAGAAAGAACCAGCCCCACACCCGCCTTGCGCTCATGTTCTGGAAACCCTTCCCAATGGAGCAATGTGAGCGTGCAGTTCACGACCCCCTCCTGCCCCCCAGGGCAGCATCCGGCAACCGCAGGATACATATCTGAATCTGAAACGGTGGAAGATCAACTGGCGCTGAAAAGATTTCGAAACCGGGAGGGCCTGAAAATTTCTCCCTCCCGGGCGAGAGCGGTGAGATTCTAAAGCCCAAGAGAAGCTAACCTTGCGCTTCTACAATCGTCAGTTCGTCGCCTTCCAAGATCACCCTGGCCTTCCCGCCGTTCTTGAATTTTCCTTGCAGCACCCCCAGGGATAGGGGGTCTTCGATGTGACGCTGAATCATCCGACGCAGGGGCCGGGCGCCGTAGGCCGGGTCGTACCCTTTCTCCGCGATCCAAGCCTTGGCTTTCTCGTCCACCTCAATTGTGATATTCAACTCTACGATCTGCTTCTTGAGATCTTCGAGCATAATGTCCACGATCTGGAAAATATGCTCCCGTGTCAGATTATGGAAATAGACGACCTCGTCGACCCGGTTCAAGAATTCAGGGTTGAAGGTCCGTTTCAACTCGGCCCGGATTTCTCCCCGGATCTTGTCCACCGACGGCACATCGCCTTCCCTCTGGAAACCCAGGCTGCTGCTTCTTTCGATGGCCCGGGCGCTCAGATTCGAGGTCATGATCACCACGGTGTTCTTGAAATTGACCGCGCGGCCGAAATTGTCGGTCAGACGCCCATCATCCATGATCTGAAGCAGGATGTGGAAGATATCCGGATGGGCCTTCTCGATTTCGTCCAGTAAAATCACCGAGTAAGGACGCCGCCGAACTTGTTCCGTGAGTTGTCCCCCTTCTTCATAACCCACGTAACCGGGAGGAGAGCCGGTCAGGCGGGAGGCGCTGAACCGCTCCATATATTCGGACATATCCAGGCGGATGAGAGAGGCCTTGTCCCCGAACATGAACTCGGCCAGGCAGCGGGCAAGTTCGGTTTTTCCGACTCCGGTCGGCCCCAGGAAGAGGAACGCTCCGATGGGCCGTCTCATGTTGCCCATGCCGGCCCGGGACCGTTGAATGGCCCGGGAGATCACGGAGATGGCATCATCCTGACCGACGATCCGCTTGCGGAGCTCTTCCTCCATGTTCAGCAAGCGGATTCCCTCTTCTCCCTCGATCTTGGACAGAGGGATGCCGGTCATACGCGATACCACATAGGCAATATCTTCTTCCGTGACCACGGGCTCATCGATTCCCAGGGACGCCTCCCACTGCTGCTTGACGACTTCGAACTGGCGGCGCATATCTTCCTCGCGGTCCCGAAGCTCCACGGCTCGCTCGAAATCCTGGTTCTCGATATAGCTCTTCTTCTCCCGCACCATCTCTTCGATTTTCCGCTGCAGTTCCCGGGCCTCCGCGGGCAAAGTCACCCGCTGCAACCGCACACGGGAACAGGCCTCATCGAGAACATCGATGGCCTTGTCAGGAAGAAACCGGTCGGACACATAGCGATCCGCAAGCTTGGCCGCCGCCACGATGGAACTCTGGGTAATTTTGGCCTTGTGGTGAACCTCATACTTATCCTTTAGGCCATGGATGATTTGGATGGTCTCGTCCACGCTGGGGGGAGCCACGATGATGGGCTGGAACCTTCTCTCCAGAGCTCCATTCTTCTCGATGTACTTTCGGTACTCGTTCATGGTGGTGGCCCCGATACACTGGAACTCCCCGCGCGAGAGGGCCGGCTTGAGCATGTTGGAGGCGTCAATGGACCCCTCGGCCGCCCCAGCTCCCACCAGGGTGTGAAGCTCATCAATGAAGATGATGATGTTCTCCGCCTGACTGATCTCCTTCATGATGGACTTGAGGCGGGCCTCAAATTGTCCGCGATACTTGGTCCCGGCCACCATGGCACCCAAATCCAGGCACACCAGCCGCCGGTCATAGAGAATTTGCGGGACTTCTTTATTGACGATCCTTTGGGCAAGGCCCTCCACAATCGCCGTCTTGCCCACTCCAGGCTCCCCAATCAGAACGGGATTGTTCTTGGTGCGCCGGCTCAGAATCTGAATCACCCGCTCGATTTCGGATTCTCGACCGATGACGGGATCCAGTTTCCCTTGGTAGGCCAGCTCTGTCAGATCTCGTCCGAACTCGTCCAGGGCAGGGGTCTTGGTTTTTTCTTTGGTTTGAGAGACCGGTTCCTGTAACAAGTTTAGTGTCAACTCCCTTGTTTCAATGAGGTGAACCCCCAGGTTGTTGAGCACCTTGGAAGCAACGCCTTCCTTCTCCTTGATTAGACCCAGGAGCAGGTGCTCCGTTCCAATGTAATTGTGGCCCATAAGCCGGGCTTCTTCGACCGCATATTCGAGAACCTTCTTGGCTCTCGGGGTAAAGGGGATATCCCCGACAATCGTCGTATTGACACTTTTGGGAAGATGTCTTTCGATCTCCAGACGCACCTGTTTTACGTCGGCGCCGAGCTTTTGCATCACGGTGACGGCAATCCCGCCGCCATCCTTCAATATTCCCAGGAGGATATGTTCCGTTCCCAGGTATTCGTGCTGATAGCGCTCGGCTTCCTCTCGGGCGAGGATGATGACTTTCCTGGCTCTCTCTGTAAACCGCTTAAACATGCAAAACATTCCCCCCTGCCTCGGTTGCAACCTTCTAAATCCGGATTATAGCATCGCTTACAGTTTTGGGGAGGCCCTTTTTTGTTTATCGCTATCCTGCTGGTTTGTCAAGCCTTTTCCTGTCCCACGGGAGTCGATACCGATCCCGAGATTCCCCGAACGGTCTGGACCCGGCCGTCGCTGAGCCGCACCACCCGATCCATAAGAGCGGCCAGCTCCTCGTTATGGGTCACAATCACGAAGGTTGTCCCCTTCTGCCGGTTGATTTCCCGGAGAAGATGGTGAATCGCCCTTCCGGTGGGTCCGTCCAGGTTTCCCGTCGGCTCATCGGCCAGCACGACATCGGGATCCGTAACCAGGGCCCGAGCCATCGCTACCCTTTGCTGCTCCCCACCCGAGAGTTC
The DNA here is from genome assembly GCA_035288405.1 of bacterium. Taxonomy (GTDB): domain Bacteria; phylum JACPSX01; class JACPSX01; order JACPSX01; family JACPSX01; genus JACPSX01. The sequence goes on from DATEAK010000302.1 coordinate 4,991, forward strand.
AGCGGGCTTGTGCTCCAGTCGCTCCTGAAGTCCTACCTCCGCCAGCAGTCGGCTGGCTTTCTCTGCAGCCGCAGCCGGAGATTCTCTACCAATGAGCAGGGGCATCATGACGTTTTCGAGCGCGGTAAATTCCGGCAACAGGTAGTGAAACTGAAAAACGAACCCGATCTTACGGTTTCGGAAAGCCGCCTTGGCCCCGTTCCCGAGACGAAAGAGATTCACATCTCCGTAGGAGACGGTTCCGCTCGTGGGACTCTCCAATCCGCCAAGGATCTGCAATAGGGTACTCTTCCCCACGCCGGACACCCCCACGATCCCCAGCATTTCCCCCGCGTAAACTTCCAGATCAAGCCCTCGTAGAACGTGAATCTCCTGGCGTCCTGCGGGAAAAGACTTGTGGAGCTCTCGGACGGAAATGAGGGCGTCCTGTTTACTCATAACGGAGAGCCTCGACGGGATCGAGACGGGAAGCCCGCCACGCCGGATACACCGTAGCCAGGAGGCTTATGACCACCGAAGTAATGGCGATGAGTCCGACGTCAAAGGGGATGATCCGCACCGGAAACTTGTCCAGGAAGTAAATGCTGCGGGGGAAGAGATCGAGATTGAGATGGAAGAGATTGTTTAGAGTATTTTGCAGGAAGATCACGATCTCGTTGAGAAACGAGGCGATGAGCAGGCCGCCGCCGAAGCCCGCCAGTGTGCCCACGACACCCACCGCGGCTCCTTCAATCAGAAAAATGGTAAGGATGCTGTGATTGGGAGCCCCCATGGTTTTGAGGATCGCAATATCTTTGCCCTTCTCCATGACCACCATGGTCAGGGTGCTCACAATGTTAAAGGCCGCTACGAGCACGATGAGAACCAGGATGACAAACATGGTGATCTTCTCCAGTTTCAGGGCCGAAAACAGGCTTCGGTACATGCGCTTCCAGTCCAAGGTCAAGAAGGGGAAACCCAGCGCATCCTGGATCTGGGCCGCGACTCGATCGGAGAGATCAATGTTGTCCAACCGGACCTCCACACCGCTGACTCCCGTCCCCAAACCGAAAAACCTCTGGGCCGCACCCAGGGAGATGTAGGCCAGGCTGCTGTCGTAGTCATACATCCCCGTATCGAAGATTCCAGCAACCTGGAAATTGCGGATCCGGGGAACGACGCCCATCGGCGACATGGCTCCGAAAGGAGAAACGATGGAGACTTTTTCTCCCAAAGAGACGCCGAGGTTGCGCACCAGTTCCCGGCCCAGGATGATCCCATCCGCATCCGTTCCTCCGGTCCGATCTTTCAGCTTCTCCAGACTCCCTTCTTTTAAGCTGCGCGCCAGGGAGGTCACCCCTCCTTCCCGATTGGGGTCGATTCCCCGCACCACCGCACCGGCTACGGAACTCTGCGAAGTCAGCATGACCTGGCTCAAAACGAAGGGAGAGGCCGTCTGCACGTGGGGGATCTGACGGACCCGTGAAATCACGCGCTCATAGTCCTGCATCGGGGTGTTTCCAAGCTTCTGAATGATCACATGGGACTGGTTACCCACGATCTTGTCGCGCAGGTTCTCGTCAAACCCTGTCATGACCGAGATCACCACGACCAGAGCCATGACGCCTACCGCGATGCCGGCAATTGAAATGACGGTGATGAGGGAGATGAAACGGTTCTTGCGCTTGGCTCTCAGGTAGCGCAATCCGACTTTGAGCTCAAAGGGCACGAGACTCACCCCTCCGTTTCGGGTCGCAAGAGCGGGAAGAGGATCACGTCCCGGATCGAGGGACTGTTGGTCAAGAACATAACGAGCCGGTCAATTCCGATCCCGACACCGGCCGTAGGCGGCATACCGTATTCCAGAGCCCGCAGGTAATCCTCGTCCATGGCATGGGCCTCGGCGTCTCCGGCTTCTTTCCGCCTGACCTGCTCGAGGAAGCGCTGGCGTTGATCGATGGGATCGTTGAGCTCCGTGTACGCATTTCCCACTTCCATGCCCGCCATGAAGAGCTCAAATCGTTCCACAAGCTGAGGGTTGTCTTCTTTCTTCTTGGCCAGGGGAGACACATCCAAGGGGTAGTCGCAGATAAAAATAGGATCCTGGAGGCGGGGTTCCACGACCAGCTCGAACAGCTTACCGAGCATCTTCCCCGCACTTTGCAGATCATGGGGAGCGGCACCCCGGGAGTGCAGAAGGCCCCGCAAAGCCCCTTCTTCCTGGAGAACGGAGTCAGGGACTCCGCCAATCTCTTTGAGCGCTCCCAGAAAGGTGGCCCGCTTCCATGGCCGGGTCAGATTGATGGAGGCCCCTTGATAGTCAAACTGCAACCCGCCGCAGGCTTGCTGGGCGGAAGCGGTGATGAGCTCCTCCACGAAATCCATCATCTCTTTGTAATCGGAGTAGGCGGTGTAAAATTCCAGCATGGTAAATTCCGGGTTGTGCTGGCTATCGATCCCCTCATTGCGAAAATTGCGATTGATCTCGAAGACCCGATCGTAGCCCCCGACCACCAGGCGCTTCAAATAAAGCTCCGGAGCGATGCGCAGGAAGAGCTCCATACTCAAAGCATTGTGACGGGTGATGAAGGGGCGTGCCGCTGCTCCTCCCGCGATGGTCTGCATCATCGGGGTCTCGACTTCCAGGTAGCCACGGGAGATGAGGAACTCGCGGATCTTCTGGACGATCGCACTGCGCCGCTGAAAGACCTCACGCACCTGGGGATTCACGATCAAATCCACGTAGCGCTGCCGATAACGGATCTCTACGTCCTTGAGTCCGTGCCACTTCTCCGGCAAAGGCCGCAGAGACTTGCTGAGGAGGGTAACCTCCTGAGCCGCCAGGGTTAATTCCCCTGTCCGGGTCCGGAAGGGTTTCCCCCGCACCCCGATGAAATCACCAATATCGAGAGTCTTCGTAAGATTCCGGTAATTTTCCTCTCCGAGCACATCCAGGCGGAGATAGATCTGAATGGCGGCGCTTCCGTCCCGGATATGGCAAAAGGAGCTGCGTCCGTGACTCCGGAAGGACATGATGCGGCCGGCCACGACACACTCGGCGGAAAATTGCTCGAGCTCTTCGGCGTTCAGGGCGGTCACCTGCTCGACCAGATCGGAGATGGTGGAGGTGGTTTTAAACCGGTTCACATAGGCGGGGATCCCTTGGGATCGCAGGTCCTCCAATTTATTCAGACGCTGCTTCATCAGATCACTGAGTTCATCCACGGTCCGCTCCCCTGCTTTTCAATCCTCGTCCGTCTCCAGTGCATGGCCCCATAAGTCCCTCAGGACTATAACGGCTGATCTCGGTCGGGTCAAGACAAATGGCCTGAAACTAAAGGGAAACATCGGTTGCAGGGTATTGGCGGCTGAGCAGGTACGCTTCAATGAAGAGGTCCAGAGCTCCGTCCAGGACGGCATCGACATTTCCGACTTCCACCTGGGTGCGGTGGTCCTTCACCAGCCGGTAAGGGTGGAGCGTGTAAGACCGAATCTGGCTGCCGAAGCCGATTTCCTTCTTGCCCGAGTTGATCTCCTCCCTTTTTTCCTGGCGCTTCTGCTTTTCCAGCTCGTAGAGGCGGGCCTTCAGCACCTTGAGAGCAAAGGACCGATTCTTGTGTTGAGAGCGCTCATTTTGCGACTGCACCACGATCCCCGTGGGAAGATGAGTAATGCGCACCGCGGAATCGGTCACATTGACGTGCTGCCCCCCGGCACCGCTGGAGCGGAAGGTGTCGATCCGCAAGTCGGCCTCATTCACGTCGATTTTGATCTCATCCTCGACGTCCGGATAGACAAAAACGGAAGCAAAGGAAGTGTGCCGCCGGTGATTGGCGTCGAATGGGGAAATGCGCACCAGACGGTGAACACCGATTTCCGCTTTCAGGTACCCGTAGGCATTTTCCCCGCTCACCGTCAAGGTGGCCGACTTAATCCCCGCTTCCTCCCCCGGCTGCCAGTCCAACACCTGCGGGCGACAGCCGTGCCGTTCCGCCCAACGTACGTACATACGCGCCAGCATCTGGGCCCAGTCCTGAGACTCCGTGCCGCCCGCCCCCGAGTGGATCATCATGATGGCGTCGCAATGATCGTTCTCCTCATGGAGGAGGGTCTCTATCTCAAACCGGGTCACGGATTCCATGAGGGGGGAAAGCTGCTGATCGACTTCTTCCAGTAAAGCGGTCTCCCCTTCGCTCTCCATGAGGTCGACAAGCTCCCTCAGGTGATCCGAGTCCTCTTTCAAACGCTCCCAGCGTTCCACGATTTTCTGCAAGCGTGACCTTTCCCTGAGAACTCCCTTGGCTTTCTCCGGATCACTCCATAATTCCCCTCCAGCCGTCTGTTCCTCGACAGCCTGCAATTGAGCTTTCAAGCGGTCGAAGTCAAAGTCTCCTCCGCAGCCCGTCCAGGCGGGCGTGGAGGTTATTGAGTTCGGTTTTTGTTTCTTCCAGCATGAATCCTTTTCTCCTTCCGAAATTCGATTCTCTCGCAAATCCCCTTTTACATTATAAGCGATATCCCGTTGGCTTCCAGCATCGAGGAAATCTGTAGGGACCCCAGGGGCAACTCACTCGCGGCGCATCGCCGGGAAGGGGAAAAACCACCCCTCCCCTCGCAGGCGGACCGCCGCACCCATCCGCCTGGCAAGGCTCTTCAATAAGGGCCCGATTTCGAGTACAGGTATTTCTTCCAGCTTTCCCAGAGAGACCTGGGAACGAGGCTCGGATTTGCGTAGAACAGTGGAACCTGGGGCTCACGAGGAGAACGGAGAAGAGTCAGTCTCGATTCGGCCAAAGTCCGGTTCCCCTTGCGCAAATTGCAGCGCTTGCAGGCCACGACCATGTTTTCCCAGCTGGTGCGTCCTCCCCTGGATTTGGGTATCACATGGTCTATGGTCAGATCCCGCCCCGAATGGCCGCAGTACTGGCAGGTATAGTTGTCGCGTCGAAAGACGTTTTTCTTGCTGAAGGAAATGCGATGCCGATAGGGACGCCGGATGAAGTGCTCCGTGCGGATGACAGCAGGCAGCATAAGTGTGAAAGAAGGAGAACGGATTGGAATGCCGTCGGACTCGACATTTTCAGCTCTGCCGCTCAAGATCATAGTGACTGCCCTGCGGGCAGAGCAAAAATGAATAGGTTCGTAAGAGTGACTGAGTACCAAGACCTTGTGTGAGTCCAGATTGCTGCTAGAGAAAGCCTGGCCCTCCTCGCTGATCCGGGCTCCAAATCGGGCACGGATATTGTGGGTAACATTACAAGAAATACATTTTCCTGTCAACGGGACCCTGGAGCTATAATCATATCCGTACCTGGTCTCGGGACCCCGTTTCGATCGGAGCCGGCACCATGGAACTTTCGATGGGTGAACCCAATCCAACGGAGCTATAGCCGGGTGAAACGCAGGCTCATTTTACTCTACGGAAGCATCTTCATCCTGGCCGTCGTGGCCGGCTCGATTGCCGGTCTCCTGTCAGCGTACTTGCGGGATCTGCCCGAAGTATCCACTCTGGAACAATACCGGCCGAGCGCTCTCACCACGGTTTATGCCGATACGGGAGAACCCATTGGAGAGTTTTACCAGGAACGACGTGTCGTTCTCCCCCTCCAGAGGATCCCGCGCATCCTGAAGCAGGCGGTCCTGGCCGCCGAGGACGCCCGCTTTTACGAACACGAAGGGGTCGATTTCCAGGGAATCTTGCGCGCCCTCTGGTCCGACTTGAGAGCCCGGCGCATCGTCGAGGGAGGCAGCACAATTACCCAGCAATTGACCCGGCAGCTGTTCCTGTCTCCTGAAAAGAGCTTGAGGCGCAAGGTCAAGGAAGCTGTCCTCTCCGTAGAAATCGAGAGTCGTTACGCCAAAGACGAGATTCTGGGATTTTACCTGAATCAGGTCTACTTCGGCAGCGGTGCCTACGGAGTCGAAGCCGCGGCGCGCACCTACTTCGGTAAGGGAGCCGAGGAACTCAATCTGGCCGAGGCTTCCCTCCTTGCAGGTCTGCCGAAAGCGCCCTCCCAGTTCTCGCCGTTTCTCAACCCCGAACGGGCGCGGGAGAGACAGCGCTACGTCCTGGGACGCATGCTCTCCCTGAGAATGATCACTCGGGAGCAGTCCGCCGAGGCGGCGGCGGCACCGTTGCCCCTTGTCCGGCTTGGCCCAACGGCACTGGCGGCACACTTCGTGGAAGGCATCCGTCAGGAACTCCAGGACAAGGTGGGCTCCCAAAAACTCTACCGCGGAGGATTGAAAGTTTACACCACTCTGGATGCCTCCCTGCAGCGGGCCGCCCAGGAAGCGCTGGAAAAAGGGCTCAGAGAGTTGGAACGCAAGCAAGCGAGGTATCGGCAAAGAATGAAGCCCTTCGCTCCCCCCGTGGAAGGTGCTTTGGTCGCTATCGATCCCAAGACCGGTTATATCCGGGCTCTGGTGGGCGGGAGGGATTTCCGGCAGAGCCAGTTCAATCGGGCCACGCAAGCTCTGCGGCAACCGGGTTCGGCCTTTAAGCCGTTTATCTATGCCGCGGCGCTCAGCAGCGGTTATTCCCCCAATGACATGCTTTTAGACGCACCCGTCACTTATGTAAGCGCACCCGGAGCCCCTCCCTGGAGACCGGAGAACTTCGACGGTAAGTTTCTGGGACCCGTCCCCATCTACCAGGCTTTGGCGGAATCGCGCAACGTTCCCACCGTGAGACTCCTGGAAAAGGTGGGTCCCAACAAGGTGATCGATCTGGCGCGACGGATGGGTATAAACAGCCCATTGCACCCCTATCTCTCTCTGGCTCTGGGCTCCTCAGATGTCACGCTGATGGAAATAACCGCGGCCTTTGCCGCCTTTGCCGACGAAGGGATCTGGATCAAGCCGGTCTCCTGGGTCAAGATTACAGACTCGGCAGGGAAGATATTGGAAGAGAGCCGGACGGAGGTTCGAGACGCAATTCCCGCGGAGCTGGCTCAAGAGATGACCAAGCTTTTGCAAGGTGTGGTGGAACACGGGACCGGGCAATTTGCCAAGGCTCTGGGGCGGCCGGCCTTCGGCAAGACGGGGACCACCAACGATTTCGATGACGCCTGGTTCATCGGTTATTCTGCGGGACTGGTGGCCGGAGTGTGGGTGGGATACGACGACCATCGCTCCCTGGGAAATCGAGAAACAGGAGCCGTGGCAGCGGGTCCTATATGGCTCGACTTCATGAAGGAAGCCGTCCGCAAGTCTCGCCCTCCCTCAGACGGCGCACTTCCGAACCCTGGAGCACAATCTTCCCCTCCGCTTCCCGCGGCTCCCGTGCATTGAAGGAACCCGGGAAACCCCCGTTTTACAATCTCTCTTGAGTAACGATCTCCGTGTACACTGGATTCGTCAGGCCTGAGACGGATTGCGAGTGGTTTTCCCACTACAGGATGGAATCGACGAAGGCCTCCGGATCAAAATCTCTCAAGTCGTCCGGGCTCTCCCCCACTCCCACATAGTAGACGGGGAGTCGGAATTCATCCACGATCCGCAGGAGAATTCCCCCTTTGGCGGTACCATCGAGTTTGGTAACCACCAGTCCGGTGACGCCGATCGCCTCGTGAAATAATCGAACCTGAGAGACCGCATTTTGTCCGGTGGTCGCATCGAGGATCAGAAGCACCTCGTGAGGGGCAGTGGGGATGAGCTGGCCCATGACCCGCTTGATTTTCTTGAGTTCTTCCATGAGATTGGTCTTGGTATGGAGCCGGCCCGCGGTATCGGCCAGCACGACTTGAGCCCCTCTGGCTTTGGCAGCTTGCAAGGTGTCGTAAATGACGGCGGCAGGATCCGCCCCGCTTTGATGCTTGACGACCTGGGCTCCCGCTCTCTCCCCCCAGATCTCCAGTTGCTCAATCGCAGCAGCCCGAAACGTGTCGCCGGCAGCGAGGAGAACACGAGTCCCCTCGTCTGCCCAACGCTTGGCGAGCTTGCCGATGGTGGTGGTTTTTCCGACCCCGTTCACCCCAACCACCAGGACGACGCGGGGAGGAGGCGGCAGAGGGACGCGCGCGGCCACTCCCTGGGCAAGAATTTCCACCAGGATGCGGCGCAGGATTTCCTTGAGCTCCGAAGCTTCCCGAATCCCCTCTTTGGCGGCTCTCTCCTGCAGTCGGGCCACGATGTTCCCCGCCGTTTGAGGACCTACATCCGCCAGAATGAGAGCCTCCTCCAACTCTTCGAGTAATTCCTCGTCAATACGGCGGCCCACCACCCCCCGGAGCCAGTCCAGGCGGCTTTGCAGGCTCTGCCGAGTTTTCGCCAGCCCTTGTTTCCAGCGGTCCAAAAAGGCCACTGCCATCTCATTTCCTTCCCGAACATTCGGCGCATTCCCCCCACTTTGGAGAAAAGCGCCGCGCACATCTCCGCTTCGGCTGCGATTTAAGAAGGTCCCTGGTGTCCGTTGAGATTCACGCTCACTAGTTGAGAGATTCCTTCTTCCTCCATCGTGACCCCATAGAGCCGATCGGCCAAGGACATGGTTCGCTTGTTATGGGTGATGATGAGAAACTGAGTCTGAGAAGAAATTTCCCGGACCATTTGGCCGAAGCGCATGACGTTGGCTTCGTCGAGAGGAGCATCCACCTCATCGAGGATACAGAAAGGACTGGGATTCACCAGGAAGATGGCAAACAGGAATGACAAAGCGGTCAGGGCCTTTTCTCCGGCGGACAGCAAGGCCAGACTTTGTAATTTTTTCCCCGGAGGCTGGGCCACCATATCAACACCGCTCTCCAGGGGATCATCGGGGTTCGTGAGAACCAGAGTGGCCTCGCCTCCGCCAAAAAGCCCGGTAAAAACTTGTTCGAATTTCGTCTTGATCTGCTCAAACGATGTGACGAATTTTTCGCGGATCGTGAGATTGATCTTGCGAATGGTTTCGTGCAAATCCTGCAGAGATTTTTCCAGGTCTTCTTTCTGAGTGTCCAAGAAACGATGGCGCTCCTTCAACTCCTCGAACTCCTGCAGCGCCGTCATGTTGATTTCCCCCAGCCGCTGCATCGACTCCTTCACTTCCGAAACCTTCTGTCTGCTTCCATCCACATCCACTTCGGGCTCGGACTGGAAGAGACGGACGATTTCCTCTATGGGGCGTGCGTAAGATGTTATGCCCCTCTCTTCCAGATGTCGTAGAGTGACCTTTTCTTCGGTCCACTGGATTTCCGCTTTGGAGAAAGTTTCTCTTACCTGGTCCAGTTCGAGGCTTGCCCCTTTGACTTCACCCTCCAGGGCTTCAAACTGCGCACGCCCGGCTTGCAGGGACTCTTCCATTTCCTGCAGAGACGCCGAGCGTTGCTCCTTGAGAGTTTGGAGATCCTGGAGAGATCTCTCTCCCTCGTCAATGGTTTCCCGAGCGGTTTGCATCCCCTGCCGGGCTTCGGCCTGGCGGGCCCGGAGCTTTTCTTTGGCGATCTGCACGATCTCCTGCTCGCTGCGGAGTTCACGCAGGATTGTATTTAGCCCCTGTTCCTTTTCTCTCAAGGCTCCGATTTCAACACGCAACTCCGTAAGGGTGTCGGAAATCTCTGCGCATTGCCTGCTGAGATCCACCAAGTCCTTCTGCCCGGAGCGGATTTCTTCTTCCGCCTGGAGGCGCTGTTGCTCCAGGAGAGCGCACATCTCTTCCTGCCGGGTCACTTCTTCCCGAAGCCGGTGCTCCTCTTCGGAGAGCATTTCCCGCTCGTATCCCAGTGCCTTCAGCCGTTCGGTCCACCGTCTGATTTCCGCTTCCTGCTGTTCCACATCCCGACGGCAGTTGACCCGCTCAATCTCGCCGTCACGTAGGAGGGTAGCGACCCTCTGTTCTTCCTCCTGAAGACGCTCCAGTTCCTGCGACCGTGCTTCTCTGCGGGCTTCCAGGGTGCGGATTTCCTGGCGCAGAGTCTCCACGTCGAAATCGAGTTCCTGGATCCTGCGGGGCCGGGCCAGCAGCGTGCCGCCCTCGGTCTGCCCTTGATCGCCCCCGCCGATCACAAGTCCGTTGGGGTTTATCACATCCCCTTCCAGTGTCACAAGAGTTCCCGGAAAGACCTGGCGTTCCCAGAGATCAAGAGCATCTCGGAGGTTTTCCACAACGAGCACTTCTCCCAGCAAGCTGCAAACCGCGGCCTGAAATTCTTCAGGACAGCGGACGAGATCCAGAGCCATCCCGACAATTCCCCGGTCACCGTTGGGAGAATAGGAAAAGGAGCCGTTGTTTTTGGGTCGCACAGGCAGGAAACCGCCCCGCCCGCCGGTTCTGTCCTTCAAATAAGAGATAGCCTGTAGTGCCGTCTCGTGTCCATCCACAAGGAGACATTGCAGCCTTTCGCCCAGCACCGCCTCGACGGCTTTCTCAAAGCGGGGCGAGGTCTCCAGGACCTCCGCCACTACGCCCTTGAGACCCGGAAGCGAAGGCCCGGACTCCTCTTGAACCAATAGGCTGCGCACGCCACGGCCGAAACCTTCATAATTCCGCTGCAGGTCTCGCAAGGTCTGGAGTTGGGAAAGAACTCCCTGGAGTTGCGCGCGGCGTTCCTGGATCTCATTCTCCGCGTTCTGAATCTCTGCGCTTTTTGCCCGCAGGCTCTCTTGAAACGCGGCTTGCTCCCGGCCCAGGGAAACGACGCGCGCCTCGATCACTCGCAGCTTCTCCGAGTTGTCCTGACACAACCGGATCGATTCCTTCTCGCCCTCGCGGATCCGGGCCTCCTCTTGCAGGAGGCGCTCGGAGCGGCCGGCCAAATCTTCCTGGCGTCTCAGTAAGGACTCCCGGTGGGTGCGGCCCTGAGAGAGGCGGCTGTGGAGATCGATGTAGCCGGTCTTTTTCTCTTCCAGATTTTGAGCGAGCTGCCTGGATTGTGCCTGCAGCCGCGTCATTTCACTGTCGATCGTCTCTCGGCGCTCCTCCTGGCCTTGCAGCTGAGCGATCAACTCGCCTTTTTCCTGTTGCCGGCGAACCAAGGTCTGCTCCAAGCGCACCTCGCGCTCGCTGAGATCCCTGAGCTCTTCTTCCAGACGCTCCAGCTCTTTGCCGCGACTCACGATCTGCTCGCGGGCCAGATCGAGCCGATTGTGAGTCCGATCCAGGGCATTCATCACTTCTTGAAATTCCGAGCGCAATAGGGAGAGGGTCCTTTCCCGGTCAAGGACGCTTAGTTTTGCCTGCCCAACCCTGTTTTCCGCCGCTTCCTTACGGGCCGAAATTTCTTCCATTCGAGCCCGCAGAACCTCGCAAGCCCGCACACTTTCCCGGGCGCTGGTCCTCACGGTCAAATACTCGTAGCCCAGGATCAGCATCTCCAGGCGGAGCAGCTCTTGCTGCAGGTTGCGATAGGCTTCAGCTTTGCGGGCCTGGCGGGACAAGGAATTCATCTGACGTTTGACCTCGCCCAAAATGTCGGCCACCCGTTGGAGATTCTGTTGGGTGTCCTCCATCTTGCGCAAAGCCTCTTCCTTGCGATGCTTGAATTTTAAGACGCCGGCAGCTCCTTCGATGTAGGAGCGCCGCTCTTCCGGTTTGGCCTGTAAGAGTTCGTAGATATCCGCTTGCTCCATGAGAGCCAGGCCGCTGCTGCTGACTCCGAGATCCAAAAAAGTATCCACCACGTCTTTTAGGCGGACGGGAGTCTTATTGATCAGGTATTCACTATCACCCGAGCGGTAGAGACGGCGGCCAAGGCCGATTTCGGAGTACTCTCGCAGAGCCGGATTGGTAATCCGGTCCCCGACGTCCGCAATGATGACGTGGGCTTCCGCCATTCCGCTGGGACGCCGGCTTTTCGTACCGTTGAAAATAAAGTCTTCCATGCGCTTGCCGCGCAGGCTCTTGGCACTTTGCTCCCCGAGTACCCAACGAATGGCATCCACGATGTTGCTCTTGCCACAGCCGTTGGGTCCCACTATCGCCGTAACTCCGGATTCCAGAGTTACTTGAGCTTCTTCTCCAAAGGACTTAAACCCCACCAAGTCCAGCCGTTTAATGTACAAAACCATTCCTCCCTGATCTGGAGTCGGATTTGGCCCGTATGGTACCATTCACATATTGGTATGTAAAGGGGAAAGTCCAACAAATGGTGGGGAGACCGGAAGCGTACAACAAGATCTAGTGCCTGCCGGCTTGGCTCCCAGGAGAGGACCGGGTACCCCCCGGAGATCCGGGCTCACCAATATCCTCGATGGTTGGAATGGCACTGGAGGATGGGAATTGTTCCAAGACGGCCTTTGCTGCTCTTTGCTCCGCTTCTTTCTTGCTCTTCCCGGAACCGATGGCCCGTACTTCTTCTTCAACTCCTACTTCGACCTCAAAGATCTTGTCGTGGTCAGGCCCATAGGACCGGACGACCCGGTAGGACGGCACGCATCCCAAGCGTTCCTGGGTGTATTCCTGCAGCTCGCTCTTAAAGTCACGGCGCTCCTTCTGGTGAGCCACATGGCTGATTTCCGCTTCGAAGCTTTTCAGAAACGCCGCCCGAGCTCCCTCAAATCCAGCGTCGAGGTAGATCGCCCCGAGAACCGCTTCCAGAGTATCCGCCAGGATGGAGGTTTTCTGACGCCCCCCGGTCTGTTCTTCTCCTTTGCCCAAGAGCAGGTAGGAACCCAGATCCACCTGGCGGGCCAATTTAGCCAGGTAACTCTGCCGCACCACGGCTGCCCGCAGCTTGGAGAGATCCCCTTCCGCGGAATCCGGAAACCTTTTGAGGAAATAATCACTCACCATCAGTTCGAGGACAGCGTCACCGAGAAACTCCAGGCGCTCGTTGTCCGCCAAGGGTTCACCGTTCTCATTGACGTAGGATTTATGGGTCAGGGCCCGGTTGAGGAGGGAGAAATCCTGAAAGTTGTGCCCCAGGTTGCGCTGAAATTCTTCGAGATACCTCGCCCGTTCCCGGGAAAGTTTGGCCTTACCCTTCGACTTCGGCAATCTCACTCGGTATACCTCTTGAAAAGCACCGAGGCATTGGTACCACCAAAGCCAAAGGAGTTGGAAAGCGCCAAGCGGATAGGCGTCCTGCGCGCCTCATTGGGAACGTAGTCGAGATCACACTCCGGATCCTGATTCTCATAGTTGATGGTGGGGGTGATGATTCCGTGCTTGATGGACAGTACAGTCGTCACCCCTTCGACGCCGCCGGCGGCGCCGAGCAGATGACCAACCATGGATTTCGTGGAGCTTACCGCGAGCTTGTAAGCATGCTCTCCAAAAACGTTCTTAATGGCTAGAGTCTCGAACTTATCGTTGTACGGGGTGGAAGTCCCGTGGGCATTGATGTAGTCCACTTCCTCGGGCTTGACACCGGCGTCTCTCAGCGCCATTTTCATGCAACGGCTGGCTCCTTCTCCCTTGGGATCCGGCGTCGTAACATGATACGCATCGGAACCCATGCCGTAGCCCACAATTTCCGCGTAGATCCGCGCTCCCCTGGCTTGCGCGGAATCCAGCGCCTCCAGCATCATGACCCCCGCCCCTTCCCCCATCACGAAGCCGTCCCGGTACCGGTCGAATGGGCGGCTCGCGCGGGTAGGCTCCTCATTGCGAGTGGACAGGGCCCTCATGCTGGCGAAAGCGCTGATACCCAGAGGAGTAACGACACCCTCCGTCCCCCCCGCCAGCATGGCATCCGCATCTTCCCGGGCGATGATCTTGAAGGCGTCTCCAATTGCGTGAGCCCCGGTGGCGCAGGCCGTGGATACGCACGTGTTGGGGCCCTTGAGACCGAACCGCATGGAGAGATGCCCCGAGGCCATATTGCCGAGCATCATGGGGATAAAGAAGGGGGAGACTTTCCGGTGGCCTTCGGCCTCCAGAATGTGGTGGTACCTTTCGATGGAAGGGAGGCCTCCGAGGCCGCAGCCGACCATGACACCTACGTGTTCCGCATTGGATTCGCCCACCGGCAGGCCGCTGTCCTCCATGGCCATGGTCCCCGCCGCCATAGCGTACTGAATAAAGAGATCCATCTTCTTGATCTCTTTTTTTTCAATGTAGAGATTCGGGTCGAAGCCAACCACTTCTCCGGCGATTCTCGTTGGAAAATCGGAGATATCAAAGCGCGTGATCCGGCGAATTCCGGATTCCCCTTTGCACAAGGCCTGCCACGCGGCTTCCACTCCGATGCCCACAGGGGTAACGACTCCCAATCCTGTAACGACGACTCGCCGACCTCGCACGGTTATCTCCTTCACCGACTCCTTACTGCCAAGACTCTTTGGCGGGCTTATGTACTTCCAGCACCCGGCTCCCCCGGAACTACTCTTTGTTCGAGTCTCGTGCCGTTCCATTCATTTTCGGCACCGTTCCCGGTTCGCACGGTCCACACTCTTGCTGCCAGGCAGATCACTCAATTTGAGCTGCATCCAGTTGGAACGGTACCAGAAGTGCTCTAATCCTAACTATTCAGGTGGGACATTATGTAATTCGTCGCGTCTCGCACCGTAGTAATTTTTTCAGCATCCTCATCCGGAATCTCGAGGTCGAACTCCTCTTCAAAAGCCATGACGAGCTCCACCGTGTCCAGTGAATCCGCACCCAGGTCCTCAATAAAAGACGCCTCCGGAGTCACCTCATCCGCCTCTACTCCCAACTGCTCCATGATGATCTCTTTTACTCTTTCCTCCACTGAAGCCATCTTGGCTCACCTCCTCGAAGCGAGTAACCATCTTCTCGACAGGGCTGATTCTCCCTGTCTCTCTACCCCGGCGTCCCTTACATCCACATCCCGCCGTTCACATGAAGGACCTGACCGGTAATATACGAGGCCTCCTCCGAAAGGAGGAACTCCACCACGGCCATCACGTCAGGTCCCAACCCCACGCGGCCCATGGGAATAGTCTCCATGATCGCGTCCCTAGCCTTTTCGGACATACCTCGGGTCATATCCGTGTCGACCAGTCCCGGAGCAACGGCATTCACGGTAATTCCGCGACTTGCCAGCTCCTTGGCCACGGCCTTCGTAAACCCGACGATGCCCGCTTTGGCGGCAGCATAATTGGCCTGCCCCGGGTTCCCCATAATTCCCACAACCGAGGAGATATTGACGATGCGGCCGAAGCGCTGCCGCACCATGAGCCGGGCCGCAGCTTTCGAGCACAAGAATGTGCCTTTCAGGTTCGTATCCACCACAAAGTCCCAGTCATCCTCGGACATACGCAGAAGAAGGCCGTCTCGGGTCACCCCCGCGTTGTTGATGAGAAAATCCAGGCGGCCGCCTTCCGCGGAAACGCGCTCAAACATACCCTTCACTTGCGCCGGATACGCCACGTTTGCCTGCACGGTTTCCGCTTGTCCTCCGGCTTCGCAAATCTCGGCTTTTATCTTCTCAGCCGCCGCGGTGTCACGGAGGTAGTTGATGAAAACTTTTGCTCCTCGAACACCCAGCCTTCGGGCCACGTCGGCTCCAATCCCGCGGCTCCCTCCGGTCACCAGAGCCACTCGCCCTCTGATCTCCATCTCTGCTCTCCTAAGGAAGCCCTTCGAGAGCCCGTTCCAGGCTTGCGGCATCTTCCACGTTGGCAACCTTCAGGTGGCGGTTGTGCCGTTTGAAGAGGCCGGACAGCACGCGCCCGGGCCCAACCTCCACGATCCGATCAACCTCCTGGCCGAGAATAACGTCCATGGTCTCAAGCCAACGAACAGGGGCGCAAACCTGGGCCTTAAGAGCATTGCGCGCCTCCGCGCCGGTAGTGATCGGCCGGGCGCTCACGTTTGCCACAACAGGAAACGCCAATTCCCCAAACTGCACGCGGTCCAGTTCATTTGCAAGCCGCTTTGCGGCAGGTTCCATCAAAGCGCAATGGAAAGGCGCACTGACAGGCAAAGGCACGGCCCGCGCGGTCCCGGTTTCTTTAACCAGGCTGATGGCTCTTTCCACAGCTCCCGCGTGACCGGCAATGACCACCTGCTCAGAACTATTGAAGTTGGCAGGTTGCAACACCTCTCCGTCCCCGGCTTTGGCACAAATTTGGTCGACCGCTTCCGCGCTTAAACCGATCACTGCAGCCATTGCCCCCACGCCCGGAGGGGTGGCCTCCCGCATGAACTGCCCGCGCTTGCGAACCAGAACCAGGGCATCCTCCAGGGAAAGGGCGCCCGCTGCCACCAGTGCCGAATACTCGCCCAGGCTGTGTCCCGCGGCAATCACGGAAGTAAGCCCCCTCTCGCGCAGGAGATGGGCTGCCACAGCGCTGACCAGAAGGATTGCAGGCTGGGTGTTTTCTGTAAGGCGAAGTTCTTCTTCCGGCCCTTCCAGACAGAGGGCCTGAAGATCCAGGCCCAGTGTCCGGTTGGCCAGTGCGAACATCTCCCGGGCCTGAGGGGAAGTCTCCTGAAAGCTCTTCCCCATCCCCACGTATTGGGATCCCTGTCCCGGAAAGACAAATGCCAGGCGCTCCCCCATTACTCCTGATGACTCCCGTGGGGCTGAACCTTCCCCTTACGCTCCATGGAGAAGGAAAAGGATTGCCGGATATTGCTCCAGAAGGTTCCTCTGCGATGATTGGCGCCATGGGTCTCGACATCGGCCTCTATATCTTCCTCGATATGATTGCTGAGTCCGGTATCGGCCATCCTCTGCGCCATGGGGATTGCATTCTTAATCGCCTTCGGAGTGGAGCCGCCGTGACAAATAATGCAGACTCCATTAATCCCAAGCAGCGGGGCGCCTCCATATTCCGAGTAGTCCATTCGCTTCTTCATTGCCGCAAAACGCCGCTTGACGAGCAGGTATCCCAGTTTCGAGAAAATGTTGTGGGAGAAAACGTCCCGCAAACTTTTCTCGACCATTTCCGCCAGGCTCTCGCTGATCTTCAAAGCCACGTTGCCCAGGAACCCGTCGCATACGATGACATCGGAAACCCCTCGGTAGACCGCTTTTCCCTCCACATTTCCGATGAAGTTCATGGAACTCTGCTTGAACATTTGGAAGGCTTCCCGGGTAATCTCATTGCCCTTGGATTCTTCCTCTCCAATGCCCAGCAAGCCGACCCTTGGATTCGGCCGGTTCAAAATGTATTTGGCAAACACAGACCCCATGATCCCGAACTGAAAAAGCTGGGTTGATTTGCAGTCCACGTTAGCCCCGGCATCGAGCAAAACGCAAAGCCCTTTCACCGTAGGCAGGAAAGTGGCGATGGCGGGACGATCGATCCCCTTCAAAGGGCGCAAGATCAGCGTGGAGGCCGTAAGGGTGGCTCCCGTGTGCCCCGCGCTGACCACAGCCTGGGCCTCTCCCTCCTTCACCGCCTCGACGGCTACCCGGATCGAGGAATCCCTCTTCTTGCGCAAAGCAATCGAGGGAGTTTCTTCCATCTGGACGACCTCGGTACAGTGTTTGACGCGGATCGGAAGATTGTCGGCGCCGAAGCGCTCCATTTCTTTCCGCAAAATAGTCTCATTACCCACAAGGAGAATTTCCGTCCCATACTCGCGAGCCGCCAGCACCGCACCTTCGACGATGACCGCAGGTCCGTGGTCTCCCCCCATGGCATCAACAGCAACTGTCATAATTCCCCCGGATTTCGTTTCACGATTCGAGCACAGGTTTCTTCATGTCCCGTTTGCCTGCTCGCATCTGCTCCTTATGGAGTGGGTACCACTTCCCGGCCGCGGTAGAAACCGCAGTTCGGACAAACTTCATGGGGCCTTTTCGGCTCCTTACACTGAGGACAGTTATAAAATTGGGGCGATTCCAATTTCTTATGAGTCCGGCCCTTGTCGCGCCGGGTTCGCGACGTGCGTTTCTTGGGAACAGTCATAAATTTCTATCTCCTAAATTTTCAGGCGGCTCAAGGCGGAAAGACGCGGATCGCCCTGCTCTTCGTGGGCATGAACCGCTCCGGCTGCCAGCCTTTCTCCACAAACCGCGCACAAGCCCTGGCAGTCGTCACGGCACAAAGGCGCAATGGGGACCGCAAGTAAGAGGTGATCCCTCAGGGCAGGTGTCAAGTCAACGCTCGTCCCCGCATAATAGGAGACATCCAAGTCTTCCCCGTGCAGAGACTTCTCCTTCTTTTCGGACTCTTCATAAATCTCCGGGAGGTACCGCGCGGAGACGTCCTCTGCAACGCCGACCGAAAAAGGATCCAGGCAGCGGACGCAGGTCAGAGACAAACGCGTGCTTGCTTTCCCCCCAACGAAAATCTTTTCTCCCGTTTTCTCCAGGCTGCCGGAGAATCGAACCGGTTCAGCGATCACAATCCGTTCATCGCCCGTGTCATATAGATCCGCCCCTTCCGTAAACTCCAGTGGGTGGATCCCCTCGGCCAGCTCCAACACATCCACAATCATACCCGAATCTTCCCAAAATCGCCTTTAATTTAAAGTAGTTACGGGAAATCCGAAGGCCCAAAAGCCTGCCGGATTATACCGATGGGTTCTACCTATGTCAAGGGAAAAGGATCTACCGTACCAATCCGATAAAGTCTAAGATTTACGGTACGTTTTCAAGAATTGGTCGATCAGGATCCCCTCCCGTACCCCGAAGTCGCTGATGAGAATTTCCGGGGCGTTTAGGAAATCCACCAGAGCTCGGGCCAGGGCGGCTCCGGCCACAATGATATCTTCCCTCCCCCGCTCAAGCCCTGCCACTTTTTCGAGCTGCGGGCGGGACTTTTTCCGCAACGACTCCAGGAGGTCCACGATCCGCCAGCGCGACAGTTTATGACCATTGATGCGCAATGGGTCATAGCTCTCCATGGCAAGGTCAATGGCAGCGAGCGTTGTCATGGTGCCGGCTGTGCCTACCAGCGGGGTCTCCGTCCACCGAGATCTGAAAGCCCTGGCTTCCTTTAGACCGATACCGATCGCCTCTTCCATCCGGGCAAACTCGTGCGCAGGGACAGGAGCTTCGGATAGAAAAGATTCGGTGAGACGAACGGCTCCCAAATTCAAGCTTACAATCAGCCCTACCGATCCACCCTCGACTCCCACAAGCTCCGTGCTTCCCCCTCCGATGTCCACGACGACAAATCGGCCCGGCAGGTTGGGAAGCGCCTCGGTGACTCCAAGGACCGCCAAGCGCGCCTCCTCATGCGGTGACACAACTTGAACCGCCCACCCGGTCTCGTTCTGCACGAGGGAAATGAACTCCTGGCGATTTTCCGCCAGACGCAAGGGGCTGGTCGCCACCACCTGGATTCCATCCAAAAGAAAATCCTGCACCTGTCGCCGAAACTCTCGCAGGACTTCCAACGTGCGGTCCATCGCCTGACGCTGAAGCTTCCCATTCCTCCACAGCCCTTCGGACAGCCGGGGAATCGCCTGGCTGCTGTGGCAAGCCCGCAGCGGCAGACCCCGCTCTTTGTTTGCCACCAGAAGGCGCACTGTATTGGAGCCTAGATCAATCGCGCCAAACGTTCCCATGTTCCTTCCTGAAAGACGAGCGGTACAGAGGGCCCCATTCTCCAAACGAACGGCTCCCTCCCCCACCAAGATCACGAGAGATCCGGTGAGCCCACCAGAAGTATACGACGGAGAATCTCCAAGGCGGACGTGCTGGCGCGTCTCCATAAAGTAGGAGGATCCGGCAGAGGAATTGTCTTTTGAAATCTTCCCCAGGGCCCCAGATAGAGAAAATGAGCACGCCAGGGAGCGCGGGAGTTCTGGCCGGACTCGTTTCCTGTTACCGTGAGTCCGAGGACACTCGATGCCTGAAAGTCCTCCATCAGGGCATGACAGGACTTCTCCATCTCCAGTTCTTCTTCTCGCGACAGGCTGCACGAGTTCAAACGGGGACGCACAACGCCGCCCTGCAGAAATCCCGTGTTCTCGGAAACCGCCGCCAGCCGGTTCAATAGAAGACCGCCGCTCCCCCACTCCGCTACAGCCAGACGAATTCCTTTCGTTAGCAGCATTCCACCTACAACCTGCTCGAGCGTCTCGTCGTCCACACCGTAAACGCGATTGCCAAGGCGTGCCACGATTTCACGGCAGGCGGCCGCCACGGCTCCTTCTACGAACTGCGCATCCTCGCCCCGGGCAGTAACGCGAATGTGGGTTTCTCCCTCCTGTGCCAGAAGTCCCACAGCCGGATTTGCGGATCCCGTCATGAGATCGCCGATGATCTGATCCACGCGGCTTTCCCCGAGACCAGCCACTTTGAGAGTCCGGGTTAAGGTAAGACCACGAAGTCCAAAGCGTGTGCGAAGAAAAGGGAGAACGAATCGATCGAGCAAGAAAACCATTTCCCTCGGAACACCGGGCAGGGAGAGAAGGATGCTTCCTCCATGTTCGACGATGAAGCCGGGCGCTGTGCCCTGGGGATTTTCAATGGGAATCGAGCCGGCGGGAATGTAGGATTGCTTGCGGTTATTCGAGGTCATGGTGACCCCCAGGCGCTGAAACCGCTCCTCGATCTGGGTGAGAAGCTCGGGTTTAAATTCCAGGTCGACTCCGAGAGCCTCAGCCACGCTCTCCCGTGTGAGGTCATCCTCCGTGGGGCCGATCCCTCCCGTAGTGATGATCAACGGAGACCGGCTCAGGGCCAGGGAGAGAATTTCATGAATTCGTTCTCTCTGATCCCCGACGGCGCTTTGATACCGAACCGGGATGCCAATGGTTCCGAGCTTGCGGGCGAGGGTGGCAGCGTTCGTATCTACGACATCGCCCAGCAAGAGCTCGGAACCAATGGAGATCCCTTCAGCGTGCACGTTCCCGTACCTGGAGCTCAACGAGGTTCCGGGTAGAAGAGTCTCCTCCCCGGAACGATTTGTTGACTCCTAACTCCTCCAACCAGTCAGGGAGTTAACAGCGTGACCAACCGCAATGGTAGCATGTCACGCAGCCGGTCTCATGGGCAACCCCACCTCCACACTCAGGGCATGTGGAGATAAACGCGAGAGGCCGCATGGAGTCATTGCCGTTGCCCAGCGCCGCGGCATCCGATTTCGTTTTCGTCGGAATCTTGGGATGCCCCGCGGCGGATTTGAGAAGCAGGTCCTTTCCAACGTTTTGCTGGCGACCCAGGTGGCGCTCCAGGGCCTTCCCAATAGCATCCGGTGTGGACAGGATCAATTCCCCGTTTTCCCAAACAGGGAGAGGACCTGAAATCCCCTTGAGCTGCTGAATGATCTCCCGAGGATCGATCCCCGCTCGCAGGGCCAGTGAGATGAGCCGGCTGATGGCCTCCGATTGGGCCTGAGCATTGCCCCCGGCTTTTCCAATCGTCGTAAACACCTCGCACAGGCCCTCGCTGTCCTCGTTGATCGTGATGTAAAGATTCCCCTCTCCCGTGCGGATTCTCTCCGTAACCCCATGGGTGATGGACGGACGCGTACGAGGATGGAACCCGTTCCCGTTGGATTTGTGAGCCGCTTCAGACCCGTTTCCATTCCCCTTGGACTCGATGATCAAGGCGGCAGAGGCTTCGGATTCCTCAGCAGGAGTTGCTCCTTCCGCCTTTTCCCCTTCTGCATCCGTCTGCAGAATCCCCTGGCGGCTCCCCTCACGGTACACCGTAATCCCTTTGAGACCCGCCTTGTAGGCCGTGAGGTAGATATCCGCCACGGTTTCTACAGAGACATCCTCCGCGAGATTCACCGTGGAGGAGATGGCGCTGTCCACGTAGTTCTGAATGACGCCCTGCATCTTGACCCGGAAGTAAGGATCAATATCGTGGGCCGTCACCACGTACGGAGGCAGGCTGTCGTCGCCGCCGAAGAGCCTCTGGATCAGGTAGTGATACACCTTATATTCCACGAAGCTCTCGCCGTCGGAATTCTTCACCCTGCGCTTGTAGCTCGTGCAGAAGATGGGCTCGACCCCTGAGCTGGAGCGGGCCACGATGGAACCGGTGCCCACCGGCGGCACGGTGATCACCGTGCCGTTGCGGATCCCGAAGCGCTCGATGTCGTTGCGGATCTCTTCCGGCAGAGCCTGCACGAACCTGCTGCGGGAATACCCCTCCCAGTTAAACACGGGGAACGGGCCTTTCTCGCGGGCCAGATCCACAGAAGTCCGGTACGCGGCATCCCGGATCGTGCTCATCATCTTGTCGACGGCTTGCAAGGCTTCATCGGAATCGTAGCGGATCTTCATACACACCAGAGCATCCGCCAATCCCGTAATTCCCAGTCCCACCCGGCGATCCGAAGCAACGGCCTCTTTGATCTTGTCCAGGGCGTGATTGTCCATGTTGTAATCGATCACGTCATCGAGAAACCGAGTGGCGACCCGGGTCGTCTCCGCCAGATCCACGTAATCGAAGCTGCCGTCTTCCCGCACAAAAGAGGTCAGGTTGAGGCTCCCCAGGTTGCAAGCCGTGTAGGCGGCCAGCGGCTGCTCGCCGCAGGGATTCGTGCTGGACAGCGGGTTCGCGTATTCCAGATTGTGATATTCCCGCATGGTATCCCAGAAGATCACTCCCGGCTCGGCCGAAGCATGGGCATTTTCGATCATCTTCTTCCACAGATCCCGGGCTTTCACGGTCCGGAAGACTTTGCCTCCCCAGCGCAGGGGAAAATCATCGTCGTTCAGAACCGCCTGCATAAATTCGTGAGTGGCCAGCACGCTGATGTTGGCGTACTGCACCTTGCGCCGCTCCGGATCGTTCTTGATCGTGATGAACCTCTCGATATCCGGGTGGTCCACACGCAAGGTCAACATCAGAGCTCCCCGGCGCCCGGCCTGGGAAACGGTATTCGTGCTCTCGCTCAAGAGGTTCATGAACGCTGTGGACCCCGGGGATCTATCCACGGTGGCGTTGACCGGGGCCCCTTCCGGGCGCAGGATGGAAAGATCCGTCCCCACACCTCCTCCGGTCCGGTACACCAGAGCCGATTCCATCAGACAGGTGTAGATCGCTTCCAGGCTGTCCTCGACGATGGGGATCACGTAGCAGTTGGACAGAGTGGGACGGCGCCGGGCGTCTTCTCGCCCCGCCGCATGCATGACCCGTCCTCCCGGGACAAACTTAAAGTCAATGAGGATGGACATAAACTGGTGGTACCAGTAGTCCCGGTTGGATTCCACAGTAGCGATGGCCCGGGCAATCCGGTCCCACATATGGAACGGTCCCGTCTCGCCTGGAGCCAGATATTTGCTCTTCACCACGTTCACTGCAAGATCGTCCCCCTCGTAATAGTCGGACGCATCCAGAGCTTTGAGCAAGTGCTTTCCTCCGTGATCCATGCGCAAGCATTTGCGCTCTATTTCCCGCAGGAATTCCCGGCTCGGCTCCGTCTCGATTTCCGGCCGCGCCAGTCCACCCTCCGCAATGAGACCGGGGACCGCAGGGATTGCTTGTGCCGTCGTCACACCCCATTCTTCCCGGTGAACCAACTCCTCGGTCATCCTCAGTCCTCCTCAGGGGCCAAAAGTTCGCAAGTCGCTGTGGACTTCCCTCCCCGGGAGGCCACACACTATGTTTGAAAGGGCTTCTAGGCTGGCAACGAAGAGCCGAAGCGCCTGTTTGTCCGATCGTTATCTAAACCCGGCAAGGGAGCCTTTGAATCCCCTTTTGTTACCTTGCTTATTTCCATTTATTAATCCGGAAGGGACAGGGTGTCAACAATTTTTTCAATATGTTGTTGTTTTTTTCTAAAGTCTCCACAACATGTAGTGGAAAAGTTGTGAGTAACCTGTGGATAACTTGAGACAAAAACGGGGATTTTGGGGGTTTGCGCCACCCTCTAGTGAGTCCTACAACCCGGATTTCCTTCCTCTTAAGGGTAGGTTATACTAAGGCGCCGTCCAGGGCGATGGGAGAATTCATGATCATTGGTGTCCCCAAAGAAATCAAGACCGACGAGCACCGGGTTTCCTGTGTTCCGGCCGGAGTACAATCCCTTTGCGAAGCCGGCCATCGGGTTCTCGTGCAGGCCGGGGCCGGAGCCGATTGCGGCCTCACCGACCAGGACTACGAGCGGGCCGGGGCCCGAATCGTCCCAAACCCCGCCGACATCTTCGGCGAAGCCGAGATGATCATCAAAGTAAAGGAACCCCAGCCTCCCGAGTACCCCCTGTTGCGTCCCGGGCAAATCCTCTACACCTACCTCCACCTGGCTGCCAGTAAGGAGCTGACCCAGGCGCTCAAGGACCGGCAAATCATCGGTATCGGCTACGAGACGATCCAGCTCGCCGACGGATCTCTTCCCCTGCTCACTCCCATGAGCGAAGTGGCAGGGCGCATGGCCGTTCAAGTCGGTGCCTACTTCCTGCAAAAACAGCAAGGAGGCCGCGGCGTTCTCTTGAGCGGCGTCCCCGGCGTTCCCCCCGCCGAAGTCCTGATCCTGGGTGGGGGCACCGTGGGGGGCAATGCAGCCCGGGTGGCCGTGGGACTCGGCGCTCAAGTCATCGTGATCGATTCGAACCTGGAGCGCTTGCGTCATCTGGATTCTCTCTACCAGGGCAGGCTGGTCACGCTCGCTTCCCATCGCCATACGATCTCCGCCAGGATTCGCAGCGCCGATCTCGTCATTGGAGCCGTTCTCATCCCCGGAGCCAAAGCCCCGAAGCTCGTGCAGCGCGCTCACCTCAAGACCATGAAAGAAGGGGCCGTGATCGTCGACGTGGCCGTGGATCAGGGAGGATGCGTGGAAACCAGCAAGCCCACCACCCACAGCCACCCGACCTTCGTGGTGGACGGAATTCTCCACTACTGTGTCGCAAACATGCCCGGCGCAGTGGCGCGCACATCCTCCTTTGCCCTGGCCAATACGACGCTCCCCTATGCCCTGGCCATCGCCAACGAGGGGCTGGTGAAAGCGGTTCGCAAGGATCCGGCCCTGGCCCGCGGTGTGAATCTCTATAAGGGTGAAGTGACCCACCAGGCCGTGGCGACGGACCTCAGCTATACGTACCGGCCCCTTACCGAACTCTTGTCTTGACAGGTCCCTCTCTTTTCCGGATTATCGTGCGGAATTATTCCAAAGACTCTTCCCCGACAGGAAAGGAGTAAGTCGATGGGTTTGAAATCGGACAACTGGATCAGGAAGATGGCACTGGAACACGCCATGATCACCCCGTTTGAAGACAAACAGGTTGCCCAAGGGGCCATCTCTTACGGAGTGTCTTCCTACGGGTATGACATCCGCATTGCGGACGAGTTCAAGATCTTCACCAACATCAACTCCACCATCGTGGACCCCAAATCTTTTGACCCCAAATCGTTCGTGGATTTCCGGGGACCCGTGTGCATCATCCCACCGAACTCTTTCGCTCTGGGCAAGACCGTAGAGTACTTTCGCATCCCCCGCAACGTGTTGACGGTCTGCCTGGGCAAGTCCACCTATGCCCGCTGCGGGATCATCGTGAACGTGACCCCCTTCGAGCCCGAATGGGAAGGTTACGTGACGATGGAAATTTCAAACACGACTCCCCTACCTGCAAAAATTTATGCCAACGAGGGGATCGCCCAGGTTCTCTTCTTTGAAGGGGACGAGCCCTGCCAGACTTCCTACGCGGACAAGAAGGGGAAATACCAGGCCCAGCAGGGACTTACGTTACCGAAGATTTAATACATCTTCCCCCGTTCGTGCTGAGCCGGTCGAAGCACGATCTTTTTCCATCCTAATCCGTTCACCTTGAGCTTGTCGCGGGGTGAGTCGACACACGCCTCGTTGACTTTCCCTTTCGCCGGATGTACCCTTTGCTCCTGAATCCTGAACATCTCAAGATCCGATGATCAGCGCATTGTTGTGCCAATCTCCATTGCTCGCGGTGCACTGCGGGTGTCTCGGCAAATGAAGGAACAGGAGGTCCCCGATGAACAAGACTCGCTTCGCTTCGATCGCGCTTTGCTGCCTGTTCGTAGCCCTGGGTGTTTTGCAGACGCGCAGCGCCCAGGCTGCGATCAAAACTCAGACCGTAGAATACAAACAAGGCGACACCACACTGGAAGGCTTTCTCGCCTATGACGACTCCATTCAGAGCAAACGCCCGGGCATCATCGTAGTGCCGGGGTGGAACGGCGTGGACGACAGCGGCAAGATGCGCGCGCAGATGCTGGCCCAGTTGGGTTACGTCGCATTTGTCGCCGATGTCTACGGCAAGGGGATTCGACCAAGTACCTCCAAGGAGGCCGCGCAAGAAGCAGGCAAATACTCACGCAATCGCCCGCTGTATCGCGCTCGAATGCAGGCGGCGCTGGATGTGCTGCGCAAAAGCCCCCTGGCCGACTCCGGCAAGCTCGCGGCCATCGGTTACTGCTTCGGGGGCGCGGGGGCCCTGGAGCTCGCCCGCAGCGGCGCGGACGTGGCGGGCGTTGTCACCTTCCATGGCGACCTCTCTACGCCGACGCCGCAGGACGCGAGAAACATCAAGGGTCGTGTGCTCGTGCTCCATGGAGCGGATGATCCGGCTGTCCCCCTGAAAGCTGTGGAGGCACTTGAAAAGGAGATGAGTGACGCCAAGGTCGATTGGCAGGTGGTCCTCTACAGCGGAACGGTGCACAGCTTCACATCTCCATCGGCAGGCAACGACAATTCGAGAGGGTCCGCTTACAACGAAAGAGCGGACAAACGTTCCTGGATCGCAATGCAGGACTTTTTCCGGGAAATCTTCACGAACTGATTCTTGAGCGATATCGAAGTTGACCTGCCCCCTTGCGAAAGGAGGAGAACGTCATGAGAGGATTCCGATATGGTTTGACCGTGTTGGTCCTTGTCGCTCTGGGGATGTCGATCGGGTGTCCTCCCGCTCGAGCCCAAGGCGCAGGGAAACGCATCCTCATCGCCTATTCGGCGATCTCCGCCAACTACGCCCAGACCTTCATCGCCAAGGAAGCAGGCCTTTTTGACAAATATGGCCTCAAGAACACGGATCTGATCTACCTCGGGGGGGGAAGCATGGTGAGTCAAGCCATGGCTTCCGGGGATGTTCCCCTGGGGATGGTGGCGGGATCAAGCCTGGTGCCGGCGGATCTGGCGGGCTCCAACGACATCTTGATTGCCACCTCCGTGGGTACGGTGACCATGTCCCTCTTCGTGCGCAAAGATATGAAGAAGGTCGAGGATCTCAAAGGGCTGGCCGTCGGCGTCACGCGTTTTGGTTCTTCCACGGACCTGTCCGCCCGCTACATCCTGAAGCGCTACAATCTGCTTCCCGGGAAAGACGTGAATGTTCTCCAATTGGGGGGTATGCCCGAGATCCTGGCGGGAATGGTGAACGGAGCTGTTGCGGGCGGAATTTCATCCATGCCGACTTCCCTCAAGCTCAAGAAAGCGGGCTTCGTGGAACTCGTGGACTTGGGCAGCCTGGGATTTGCTTACCCCCATGCCGGAGCCGCTGTGCGGGGGGCATTCCTCAAAACCAACCGGGAAGAGACCAGGGATTTCGTGAAAGGGCTCATTGCAGGCACGGC
>DATEAK010000303.1:0-3615 GCA_035288405.1 bacterium
CCCCTTCGTACGGGTGGTTGATCAGGAAAGCGTCCCCTTCCTCCATCTCCGCCACCGGGTAGCGGGAAAAAATTCCCTGCATACAGGCCGGAAAAGCTCCCATGTGGAGGGGCAAAACCACCTGCTGGGCCACCACGCGACCCTGCCGGTCCATGATGGCACAACTGCCGTCGTTCGATTCCCGCACGATGGTGGAGTACCCCGTGCGAAACAGGGAGTTGAGCATCTCCTGGACGATCCCCAGAAAGCGCGCATTGATGACCTGAAATGTGATGGCATCCACAGTCCGCTGGAGGGAAACTTCCGTCACAACTCTCTCCTATTTCCGCTTCCTCATGATCCGAACTCCTTTTCGCGAGGAATCGCAGATCCGGGAGGTCTTTTCTTGCATTTCAGCCGGCATTCGTTGCACACGCATAGAAGTTCATTTTCTGCTCGGTCGTTTCCCGTCCTTACGAAGTTTCAATGATGAGATTGCCGTAAGGGTCCACCTTGGCCTTTTGATCCGGAAGAATCACCACGGTGGTATCCAACTGCTCAATGATCGCCGGCCCGGGGATTGCGCATTCCACGTCGAGTGCTTGACGATCGTAGATCGGGCAGGGGACGGTTCCCCAGGGCGGGCCGTACGTCACCGCTCGTTCGCCACGCTGAGCCCGGGACAGTGGGATCCCCTGCGCCTGCTTGCAGGGAAGCTCCACCCGCGGCACGAGTCCTACCCCGACGACCCGGTAGTTGACCACCTCGACCTCTTCTCCTTCGGCACGGTGTCCAAAGAGTTTTTCGTGCATCTCGTCAAACCGGGAGCGTACACGAGGCAGTATCTCCGCGCGCACGGGAAATTCATCCAGCGGGATTGTGACCTCATAACTCTGGCCGCTGTAGCGCAGATCGAGACCCAGTTCCAAGGCCGTTTCGCGCTCTCCAAACCCCTCTTCCGTCAGATCCCGGCGCGCTTCCCGTGACAAAGCCTCAAAGGTTCGATTGATTTCCTCGGGAGCCAAGCTCAGCAGAGGGCTCAAGCGCGAGCGCACGTAATCATGTCGCACGGGGGCCATGAGGAGCCCTAAAGCCGAAGTCACACCGGGGTGAGGAGGCACGAGCACCCGGGGGATTCCCAGATCCACGGCCATGCGGGCTCCGTGCAAGGGACCTGCGCCCCCGAAGGCCATCAGCGTAAACTCCCGCAGGTCGTAACCTCGCTTGGAAGAGATGGACTTGATCCCCTCCTCCATTTTCACGTTCACGATGCGGATGATCCCTTCGGCGGCTGCCAGCACATCTATGCTCAGGGGATCCGCAATTTTTTTCTTCATGGCCGCTGCGGCCAAATCCTTGCGGAGGCTCATCCGCCCGCCGAGGAAATTTTCGGGATTCAGATATCCCAGCAGGAGATTCGCATCGGTAATCGTCGGATGTTCCCCTCCCTGGCCGTAGCAGACCGGGCCGGGCACGGCTCCGGCGCTTTCGGGTCCCACGTGCAAGACCCCGACGGAATCAACTCTCGCCATAGTTCCGCCGCCGGCGCTCAACGTATGGATATCGAGCATGGGAACGGCAATGTGCCTCCCCTCCATCTCCCCTTGAGTACGCAGGGCGGGAACTCCACCCTGGATGAGAGCCACATCGCAGCTCGTCCCGCCGATATCGAGTGTGATGAGATCGGGAAAGCCCGACTGCCGTCCGATTTCCACTCCGGCAATGACTCCTCCGGCCGGCCCTGAGAGAACCGTGGTGACCGCCCTCTCAGGAGCTTTGGGCACGGTGGTCACTCCCCCGTTGGACTGCATGATATATTTTTGCGCCGTGGTCACCCCGGTCGTGCGCAGACGCTCATCCAGCTTTTCCATGTAGCGCGCCAGAATCGGCTGAATCGTAGCGTTGATCACCGTTGTGCTCAAGCGCAGGTATTCCCGGATCTGAGGAAGCACTTCCGAGGAGAGCGAGACCGCGCAAGCCGGATGCCGGGACCGGATGATGTCGGCAACTGCACGTTCGTGTTCCGGATTCAGAAAGGAAAACAGAAAACAAACCGCAATGGCCTCGACCTTTCGTTCCTTCAAGAGGTCCACCAGGACCCGCGTGCGTTCCACGTCCAGGGGACGGAGTTCCTCCCCCTCGGAACCGATGCGCTCGGGGACCTCTCCGGTCAGATAAGAAGGAACGAGCAGGGGGGGGCGGTCGTACATCACGTCAAAAACGGGAGGTCCATAAGGACGGGCCTGCTCCTGCACTTCGTAAATTCCCCGGAATCCTTCCGTAACGAGCAGTCCTGTGCGTACCCCTTTGCCCTCTAGGAGTGCATTGGTACCCACGGTAGTGCCGTGAGAAAAGAAGACGATTTCAGATGGCTGAACCCCTCGCCCCAGCAGCTCCTGGATTCCCGCCAGGATGGCCCGCGAGGGATCTTCGGGCGTGGAGGGCACTTTCGTAATGGAAAAGGACTTGCTTACCTCCTCGTAAAAGACAAAATCCGTGAAGGTGCCCCCCGTGTCGACCGAGACGCGGTATTTTCCCATAAATCCCCTTCCGTTTTGTAGCGCGCAAACTTTTCTTTTATAAACAGCAGGCGATCTCCTGTCTAGCGTTTTCTTGGTGGCCCGGGAGGGGCACTTGCACCGGAAATCGTCCGCACCGTTGAAACTTCCCAAAACCTCTTACTTTATTTTCCAATAGGTCATCGATTCAGCTTATGATATGAGCAGTCTCACGATAATCGATTCTATTTCCCCGTTTGTATTGACAGTACCACGCCGGAACGTAGATTAAAAATGGAAAGACCTGTTTCTGGGAGGGGGTATTGAGACTTCAGCCAGGCACGGATCAAAAACCTCGGCACTTTCAAAAGAGAACCGGGGGAGCGCTCATGAAAAACGTCCTGGCCATGGTCCTCGCCGGAGGAAAAGGGGAGCGCTTGCACCCCCTCACCCTCCACCACGCCAAACCGGCGGTTCCCTTCGGGGGCCAATACCGGATCATTGACTTCACCCTGAGCAACTGTCTGAACTCCAATATCCGCAAGGTGGCTGTGCTGATCCAGTACATGGCGCTATCGCTGGCTCGCCACCTTCGACACGGTTGGGACGTCCTAAATCATGAACTGGGAGAATTCGTCATTTCCTTCCCCCCCCAGCGGCGCATCAGCCAGGACTGGTATAAGGGCACGGCGGACGCGGTGTATCAGAACCTTTTCCTGGCGGAAAGCGAGGGAGCGGAGTACCTCCTGATCCTGGCGGGAGACCACATTTACAAGATGAACTATCAGGATATGTACGATTACCTTCAGTTCAAGAAGGCGGACGCCGTCGTAGCGGCCATCGAGTTCCCGCTGGAGGAGGCCGGCCAGTTCGGCGTTATCCAGGTTGACCCGGAGTTCCGGATCATGGGATTTGACGAGAAGCCCAAAAATCCGGCCCCCCTGCCGAACGACCCTACCTGCGCTTTCGTTTCCATGGGCGTTTACCTCTTTAAGACCCGGTTCATCCAAGAGTTTCTGCTGGAGGATGCCAAGCGCCGTACCGACCACGACTTCGGGAAAAACATCCTCCCCCAAATGATCAACAAGGGTGGGGTCTTTGCCTACAACTTCAAGGATGAGAACAAAAAGGCCGTCAA
>DATEAK010000304.1:0-2843 GCA_035288405.1 bacterium
AACTCCCTCTCTACTTGATCGTTATATTGACGTACAGGGGACGTTATCGGGAGCATGTGCTTGGGGTCGGTGTCGATGGTGACCTTAGAGAGCTGAGCGGCAAACACCATGGTGGCGATGGCTGTCAGGCCGACCACCAGCCAGGGATGCGCCACAGAAAAGGCCGCCAAACGGTGGAGTGGTTTTTCAAGCATGGATTCTCCCTTTAAATTGGCGTCTTCTTGCTCGGGTTAAAAGACAATCACTTTGTCCGCCTCCTGTGTCCAGGCAGCGAGTTCGTCCATTGAGCTTCGCTTTGCTCCCTCCGCAAGAGCTTCGGCTTTGATTCCCCGGGCGTCCATGCAGGATCCGCAGATCCCGATCAAGGCGCCCTTGGCCACAAGGGGTTTCAGCATCCGCTCGATGTTATAGTAGCCAGTAGGGGTCGTCTGCCCTGCGAGAGCGGACCCTACGGCATCTCCGATCAAGAAGATGGAGACGGCTGTACCTTCCTCCTTTGCCAAGGCACCTGCCAGGCGCAGGCCGTTGTAGCTACGTTCTGCCCCGTAGGGAGCGTCGTTGAGAATCAGAAGGTATTTCATGGCACTGCTCCTTTCCGGGCGTTTCCGCCCTTTCCATTCCGGGTTGGTTCTCCTTCAGCATGAGGCTTTTCCACATCCCCGGGTCAGAAATCAAAGCGGGCGCTGAGAAACACATTGTCGTCTTTCTCAAACTGCCCAAGTAAGGTTGTCATAGGAGTCGCAGAGGCGGTCAGCGAACGGCCCTGCTCCCTCTTTTTGCCCGCTCGTGCTCCAACTCCCGGGTGAGCAGGCCCGCCTGCTTCATCTGCTCGTAGAGGATCTCGCGGATCAGATCAAAGGCCTGGAGCATCTTCGGGTTCGCTAGACGGTAGAAGACTTGGGTTCCCTGTTTTCGGGACAAAAGCACGCGCCGCTGCTTCATCATCAGAAGGTGGGGCGATACGGTGCCGAGCGGGACTCCTAACTTCTCCGCGATGGCTGCAACGGTCATCTCGCTCTCCCTCAGGATGTTCAGAATCATCAGGCGGGTGGCGTTCGAGAATACCTTGCACATCTCTGCATGGTGCTCGTAGATCGATCTGGACACATCGCCGCTAGTCTTCGAGGCCTGGGACGACATTGTTCACCTCCATAGTCTATAGCTTAATAGTTCTATAGAGCTGTAGATTACTCGACTACCGAATCGCCGTCAAGGAAAATTTGCCGCGAGACCTCTCTGTGCCGAGGAATTAGGAAGCGTTCCCGAAGGGAAAACCGATCAGCCCTGAAACAAGCCCTACCACATCCGCATGGCTGCAAAAGCAATCAGGAGGGCAAGGACAGCGCGAAGCATGGGCACTTTGACCCGCTGGCTCCACATCCCTCCTAACCATCCTCCTGCCAGTGCACCAGCGCTCAGAAAAAGAGCCATCTCCCAGTGGATTTGACGTCCAAGGGCCATGCCGATGGTTCCTGACAGGGCCGCAAGGCTTCCTGCAAGTTCTGGGGGTCATCGCTGCGTTTTCTCGGAAATCCCCTCGGCGCCTACTTGATGTTTCTCTCCGGGGCCTGTCCAATTGGAAATTCTGATGGGGTCATTTCGTGGATTGATGCTACTTCACCCCTGCGGGAGCTCTGGATGTGGGTGCGAATTGGGGGTCAAGTCTTGCTCTAGGATTGCCGACGAAAGAGTAAGGATTTGCTTGATTTCTGAACATAGCCCTCTTAACATGGGCCGGGTGAAACCATCTCTCCCCTCTCTCCGGGAGTAAGCAATGCTCAGTCTTCGAAAACTTCTGGCGTTTGTCGGAATACTTATTGTCATCGCTGCCGCTGTTTTTGCCTATTTCGACTACAACCAAGGAATCTGGTTCTTCAAACCTAAGGGCCTTCCCCTCCTGCAAACGGTGCGCGCCGCCGAGGATCTGGTCCCCACGGGTCCTATTTTCTATCTCTCCGTGCGCGATGGCGCCGGCCTGTGGCAAAAAGTGAAAACGTCCAACTTCTACGCGCAGGCCAGCGGAATGGCAAGTAAAACTCCCCAGAAGAACGCGGGGAGTGCGCCCTGGTCTCAGTCGGTGCAGCAACTGGAACAGAACCTGGGGATCAGGCTCGATGAGCAAAATCTTCTGGGATTGTTCGGCAAGAGAGCGGTTCTGGCTTTTTACGGCGCCGGCGAGAAGGCCGGACTCGATGGGCTTCTCATTGCCGAGACGGACATGTCTGCGAAGGTTTGGGAATTCCTCGTCCGACTCAAAGGCAAATACGGAAAAGACCCCATGGCTCCGCAGGCGATTCCGTACAAGGGAGTGGAGATTTTTTCCTTTCAGAGTCCGGGCCCCAAATCTAAGGGAGCGGGTTTTTATGCTTTCGTCGGCAGGTACCTGCTGGCCTCATCCCGGATGGAGCGTTTAAAAGGAGCAATTGATCTGGCCTTGGGAGCACCGCTTGGCAAGTCCTTCGGTCCCCAGGTCAGAAAGGCCGCCGTCGATTTGGATAAGAACCCATTTCTAGTTTTTGTCGGCGATAGTGCCAAGGCGATGGATTGGGTTCAAAACGCTCTCCCGCCCGCCCAGCGTCAGATCTTCGAACTTGGAGTGATGCCGAAGCTGAAAGGATATGGACAGGTGACCCTGACGGCTTCCGCCCAGAAGGGCCTCCTGATCAAATCCCGCGTTGATGTAGACTCGAACCAGCTTCCTCCCGAACAGGTCAAGCGCCTCGCTCAACTCCCGGCCACCTATCGGTCCCTCGCTTTTGTTCCCGAAGATGCCTTTGTGTATGTGGCTAATAACAGTTTCGATTCTCGGACTTCTTGGAGCCGCAGCCGTACGGCTCTCAAGG
>DATEAK010000305.1:0-2969 GCA_035288405.1 bacterium
CCGCTTCTGCACCCAGTGCGGATCTCCGCTGGAGGCCGGTGACCGCTTCTGCGCCCAGTGCGGCAAGCCGATGAAGTAGCCCTCATGGCGGTCCGATCAGGCCAGGGAAGAATGGCAATAACGTTGGGGTAAGGTTCGCTCCTCCTATGGGTAAGCCGTTTGTCTTTGAGATCGTCCTCGCGTGGTTGGCTCGCTTTCGCGGCACACTCCAACCGCGCCCTTGTCCATTCTCAGGGAAGGGCATACTGGAATTGCGGATTCGATCCCTGGTCGCGAGCCCACGACACGTCGTTGGCGTCTTCGGCGTGGCCCCGGGAGACCGTGTCCTGGAGATCGGTCCCGGTACGGGGTATTACTCCGTCGAGGCGGCCCGCCGTGCCGGTCAGGCAGCCCGGCGTGACGAAAAGTCGCTGAAAAAAACCTCGAAGTAGGCTTTTTCGCCAAAATGTCAGCTCTCGCCGTTTGCCCCCGGTGTTCCCATTTGCTTGTCCTAGAAAGCCCATGATTCTGGAGGGTTAAAGGAAGCCAACCGAGGGATATCCTGGCACGTGGATTGCATCATATATAGCCTAGGGGGGTATAGTATAGGTTATGGAAAACGCTTCGTGGTCGGAAGGAAGGCAAGGAGGAAGCAAAGATGAACCGGCTCAAGTTCAAACAAGTTGCTCATGCTCTGAGCGGTTTTTTTACTGTGACTTTCGCTCTCTGTAGCCTCTGGGATCTTCTCTTTCCGTCACTGACCATGGAAGGACTCTGGAGGCTTCTGATCCCAGGATTTGAGACCCTGACGTGGGGCAGTTTCCTCCTGGGCTTAGTGGTGACCTTTAGCTACGGGATTTACACCGCTCTTTTCTTTGTCCCCTTTTACAACCTGTTTCAGGTTCGTGAGAGCAAGGCATAGGGAAGACATGGAGAGCGGTAAGCCGGCCGCCCAACATCAAACGGAGGATTGCAATGTCTGCAAAGAGTGTGACCTTACGAGTCGAGGGAATAAGCTGCGCATCCTGCGTGGCAACCATTGAGGGAGCCGTTGGTAACATTCCCGGGGTTACGAAAGCGAGCGTGAATCTTGCCGCCGGCAAGTTGCAGGTGGCGTACGATCCCGGCCGGGTCGGAATCAAAGAGATTGCCGGCAGTGTTGCAGATGTGGGCTACGAGGTGGTTCCAGAGGAGGTCTCCTTCAATATCAGCGGCATGAGTTGTGTCTCCTGTGCGGAGACCATCGAGGGAGCCCTCAAGAGCCTTCCCGGCGTCAGTAAATCCCTGGTCAACTTTGCTGCCGGGCTCGCCAAGGTCCAGTACTTCTCCGATCTGACTTCCGTGGCTGAAATGAAAGAAGCCATCAAGGGCATGGGCTACGAAGCCTCCGAAAAACTGGAAGGGGCCGCCCTCATGGACCGCGAGCGGGAAGCTCGCCAAGGGGAGATCCGCAGACAGGGAAATTGGATGCTCGTAGCCTGGCCACTTTCCTTTCTCATCATGCTCGGGACTTTCCGGGAGTACTGGATTCTCTCTCGCTTCGTGCCTGGGTTTCTGGCCGATCGTCTTGTCCTATTCCTTCTGACAACTCCGGTGATTCTCGGACCTGCCCTGCAATTCTTTAAGAACAGCTTCAACGGGCTCAGGCGCGGGGTTACCGATATGAACCTGCTCTACGCTACCGGAATCGGGGCCGCGTATCTGATTGGCGTGGTCAACACCTTCTGGCCCGATGCGGGGTTTGGAGGAGAGAAAGCGGTTTTTTTTGAATCGGCGGCTCTGCTGACGGCCTTCATCATTCTGGGGCGCTGGCTGGAAGCGCTTACTCGGGGCCGGACCTCCGAGGCAATCCGCCGTCTCATGGCCCTGCAGCCCAAGGTGGCCCGAGTGATCCGGGACGGCCAGGAAATTGAACTTCCTGCAGACGAAGTGATAGTCGACGATATCGTTCTGGTCCGGCCGGGAGAGAGAATCCCCGTGGATGGTCTGGTAATCGAGGGCTACTCGGCCGTGGACGAATCGATGCTCACGGGGGAGAGTCTTCCCGTGGAGAAAAAGCGTGGGGATGAGGTGATCGGCGGCACCATGAACAAAACCGGGGCCTTCAAGTTTCGAGCGACCAAGGTGGGAAAGGAGACGGCCCTGGCTCAAATTATCCGGCTGGTCGAGGACGCGCAGGCCAGTAAAGCGCCCATCCAGAAACTGGCGGATTGGGTGGCCGGACATTTTATCCTCGGAGTTCATATCCTGGCCCTCACTGTATTCTTGTTCTGGTTTTTCGCCGGCTACGGGCTCTTTTTTGATCCGGCCTCGCGCTTCCTTTTGACTCCCAATCAACTGGGAGCCATCGGCGTCTTTGGCTTTAGCATTCTCCTTTCCATCACAGTCCTGGTCATCTCCTGTCCCTGCGCTGTGGGAATGGCAACCCCGTCGGCCATGATGGCAGGCACGGGGAAAGGAGCCGAGCACGGGGTTCTGTTCAAAGGAGCGGATGCGATTGAGGCTACAAGCAAGCTGCAAGCGATTGTCTTTGACAAAACGGGGACGCTGACAAAGGGAGAGCCGTCGGTTACAGATTTAGTGTCCGCACCCGGCTTCCGGCAAGGGGAAGTACTCCAGTTGGCAGCCATCGCCGAGAAAAACTCAGAGCATCCGCTGGGAGGAGCCATCGTCAAAGGTGCTCAGGATCGCAACCTGGCGGTTCCGGATGCGGATTCTTTTGAGGCCATTCCAGGGCACGGGGTCGTTGCTCGATATAAAGATCAGGACATCCTTCTGGGAAATCGAAAGCTCATGGTCGAGCGGGGGATCAACATTGAGCCTCTGCTGGAGAAAGCAGAGGCGCTGGAAGACGACGGCAAGACCGCCATGTTCCTGGCTGTGGACGGGACAGCAGCGGGTCTCATCGCAGTCGCTGACACACTGAAGGAACATTCCAAGGAAGCGGTAAGTCTCCTGAAGAAGCTCGGGCTTGAAGTCATCATGATCAC
>DATEAK010000306.1:0-3109 GCA_035288405.1 bacterium
CACATCCAAAGGAGAGTCTGACACATCCTCCGGACGAAGCACAAAAACTTGACCATCTTTCCGACGAATCCGAACCGAGCCCTCTCGTCGGGCCCTTTCCAGCAGAGCCGCGAGTCTTTGCCGCGCCTCCGAATACGTGCAAACTTTCATCACGTCACCTCCAGAACTGCAACCCCCGCAGCAGTAGCAGCTCGCACAAGGCCGTGATCCGCTTGAGGAGTTCTTCTTCGGCCACAACTTCACCCCATTCGGTGGACTCTAGCCAACCAGCGCTATGCGTCCCTGGATTGACTCCATCAAGATCGATAGCAAACTTCGTCCGAGTTGAACGGCCGGTCCTCGCGGATCTTCTTCTCCGGCGTGACGACTTTCTACCACAGATTCATTTTAGGAGCGGCTCACCGCGGAGGGTCGGGCGAGTTTCAGCCCATACCGTTTCGTGAGCTTCTCTGCTTCCTTTCGGGAGAGCGGACGGATGGGTTCCCCACTACGCTCCGCCTGCCGTTGGCGGCGCACTTGATGAATCCATTCCAGGGATGGGGTTTCCCAAGTTTCCTTTTCAGTCTTCCGCTTCTTCATCATCGACCTCCCAGGGAGAAACAAGATCGAGCAGAGGGAAACCTTCGCTCAGGTTTATAGCCTCACCCTCATAATTCTAGTTCCTCCAGGGCGATGGTACACTCGTCTGGGTTCAACGGCCGGCCCTCGCGAACCTCATTCCTCAGCATCGCAATCCTCTGCCAGGGTTCCATCGGCTACTCCGTCGTCTGGAACTCGAACTTGCAGGTTTCCGTCACACGCTTAGAGGCATCGAGAATCTCCAGCGAGACAAGACTCCCCTCTTCATCGTAGTCTAAAATCACGCCAGGCTTATCCTCATCGCTCTCTTTAACCAGTGTATCTTCCTTTAGGACTACACTCAACGTGTCGGTTCTCGGATCGTATATGACTTTCATGGTCCTTCCTCTACAAGCCGCTTAGAACACAGTCTCCAGAAGACGCTTTTCTTTGCCCGGAGCCGTTATGCCGCCACAACCCTGCACTGATGTTCTCCCTTCCAGCAACCGGATGTACAGGGCATCCGCTCCCTTGTTGTAGGTGATTTTCATGGATTTCCTACTCACCCCTCTCCCGCATCCGCTGGCGAGCATACGCAGTAAACACGATCGGTTTGGATGACTGCTCTTGATTTGCCATTTTGCTACCGAGAATAGCATAGCATCAAACAGCAGCTTTTTCCTTGCTTGTTTTGGAGTGCGGGGCTCACTCTTCTATCCCCTCGCCCCATTCCTTCCAGTTACCCTCCCCCCACCCATCCCCCCCGCTCACATCTTCTTCCGAAATCTCCGCTCCCTGTTTCTTTCGTTTCCAATCCCAAGCTGACCGCTGAATGCTGACCGCTTCCTTCCTTGACGGAATTTCACCAGACTAGTATACTGGTCATAAATATGACCACTCTGTAAGGAGGTTATCATGAAGGAGGTCGATCGCTTCATTCCCATCACGGAAGCCAAGAGTCGGCTCCTGGACCTGATCAGGGATCTCCAAGCAACGGAGGATATAGTCGCCATCACGAAGAATGGAGTCCCGGCGGCCGTTCTTCTCAGCGTGGAAAGGTTCGAGGGACTCTTGGAGACCATCGACATCCTAAGTGATGAGAAGGCTATGGCCTCCCTGCGCCGCTCTCTTCGGGACGCCCGGGCCGGCCGGTGGGTCAGTCAGGAAGAAGTCTTTGGAAAGAAATGAGGGCCTACCGGGTGCGGTATACCCGCGAGGCCTCGGCGATTCTTCAAAAACTTCATCCCACGATCAAAGCCGCCGTGCGCACCGGGATCAGTGAGATCACAAAAGCCCCCCTCCTGGGTCGGGAACTTCAATTCGAGCTCGCAGGCTTCCGGTCCTTTCGCGTCGGCAGGCGTCGCATTATCTACAAGATCAATGAGGAGGAATCCCGTATCGAGATCCACTATGTGGGCCCGCGTCGGGACGTTTACGAAATCTTCAGGGACCTCTTGTCCGGAAAAGAACCGCCTCTCTAGCGTCCCCTCCGATCCTGGAGGATCTCCTTCTCCCCTTGTCTGTACCTCATTCCCCTCCCCCCATCTTGCAGGAGAGGGTCCGGGTGAGGGGCGCTTCGCAGACCCAAAAAGTTGCGCCGCCGGGCAGCCCGCCCTCCTGAACGACCTGGAGGCCCTTGGAGCCGGCAGGGAGGTTGCTCTTTGCAGTCGGATTTGTTAGTATCTGGTAGGACCAGATAGCAGGAGGTTATACCATGGCGAATGTAGTAGGAGCCAAGGGCCAGGTGGTGATCGCAAAAGAGATCCGAGAACGACTGGGACTGCAGCCCGGGTGGATCGCACTTCAACGACTCGTCGATGACCATGTCGAGGTGTACTTCCTGCCGCCGGGACATAGCAAATCCCTGAAGGGGAGCCTGGCCCGTCATGTGAGGGTTCGAGTCTCTCCGGGGAAGGACTGGGACAAGGCCCGGGAAACCGCGTGGGCGGCGGCCGCCAAGCAGAAGTCAAAGTCGAGAAGGTAACCGTTGTGAGTGGCTTCCTAGATACCAGCATGATCGTTCGCTACCTCACGGGGAATCCCCCAGGCCTGGCGCAAAAGGCGGCGAAGATCATAGACAGCAAAGAAGATCTCCAGGTAACGGATGTGGTTCTGGCCGAAACGGCCTACGTCCTGACCTCAGTGTATAAGATCGCCCGCAGTGTCGTTGTTGACCACTTAATTGCCTTCCTCCAGAAAGAGAATGTTTCGCCCTTCGCATTGGACCGGGGTCTCGTCCTTCAGGCCTTGCTTCTCTGCCG
The DNA here is from genome assembly GCA_035288405.1 of bacterium. Taxonomy (GTDB): domain Bacteria; phylum JACPSX01; class JACPSX01; order JACPSX01; family JACPSX01; genus JACPSX01. The sequence continues at coordinate 2,820 of DATEAK010000306.1, forward strand.
AGGCTCGGGAAGAGTGTCGTTTGCCGATGCGATGGTTTGGGCGGCCGCGCGGTCCTCCGGCGCCAAGGTAGTGTATTCTCTGGACGAGAGATTCCCCAGTGACGGGCTTCAGATCCGCCGGAATCCATAAATCCGAAAAGCCATAAAGACTCGCAAGCTAACAAGGTCAAATTCTGCCTTTCATCGCCTCGCCCCCTTTTAAATTCTCTCCCCTCGCCCCATTTATCAACCCGCCCACGTCTACTTCTGCAAATCTCCGCTCCCTATTTCTTTCGTTTCCAATCCCAAGC
>DATEAK010000307.1:0-7986 GCA_035288405.1 bacterium
AAGCAAAGGAGAGTGTAAATCAATGTGTTGAAGAGATCATTGGAGCCGCGACTGCTAAGGAACAAGCATCGGTCCCGCCGGAAAGTGGACGAGACGCACCCACTGACCAAGAAGAACTTCCAAATGGCGCTGAAGAAGTCAACCCGGAAAGTTAAGCCTTTAAAATCTGGTTGATACTTTGGCTAGAATTTCCTACGCTCGTTTACTTGGACTTAGGGACAACATACCTGAGCAATCAACTCCTCTCATATTCGTCGAGGACTTCCATTCCATCATAGACGATTTAGAGAAGCTGGGAGTCGACCTTTCGATGTTCCGCGTTCCTCCGTCATCTATCCAAACATTTAAAACGGCTGCGTGGTGTATTCCTCATATGCTCAAAGCCAAGGTTGATGCCCTGCTCCACCTTTTCACCGTATCCGACAATAAGCAGCAAATAGGATTTTTACCGCCGAAATAATTCTCATCCCAAACTAGGACACTACCAAGATAGACAGACACTTCATAAGGCTTTATTGGACGGGATATAGCTCTTAGAAAATGAGCCGGTCTTCCCGGTGGCGCAGCAGAAGCCAGACGAAGAAGGGGCCGCCCAGGAGTCCCATGATGACTCCGACGGGAATCTCGGCAGGGGCGATTGGGGTACGCGCCGCGGTATCGCAGACTGCCAGAAATGCTCCTCCTAAGAGGAGTGTGCCAGGGACGAAGTTTTGAGGAGGATTACTTAATTGCCCCTACCGTGAAGCCGGCAATGAAGCGATCGACGAAGAAGTTGTAGATGAAGGCGATGGGAACGCTGGCGATAAAGCAGGCAGCCATCAGGGAACCCCAAAAATAGACGTCCCCCCGCACCAGAAAGGTTGGTACCCCGACGCTGACCGTGAACCTCGAGGCAGCAGTGATAAACGTCAGGGCATAGACGAACTCCTGCATGACCAGTGTAAAACTAAAAATCACGACGGTCAGGATCCCGGCTACGGACATGGGCATGATCACCTTGAAAAACGCCCCGAGACGGCCGAGCCCATCGATCATCGCCGCCTCTTCAAGGTCTCTGGGAATGACCTTGAAGAATCCCATGAGGAGCCAAGTGCAAAAGGGGACAGTGAAACTCGGGTAGACCAGCACGAGAGACCAGAGAGAATCCTGCAGCCCTAGACTGCCGATTACCCGGGAGAGAGGAATAAACAAAATCGTGGGAGGGACCAGGTAGGTCAGAAAGATCCCGATCCCGAGCTGTTCCCCCACTCGCCCCGTCAGTCTGGCGAGAGCGTAACCGGCCGGAACGGCCAGGAGCAACGTGATCAGGACCACGAGTCCTCCCACCCAGGCGGTGTTCAAGAGCCATTGCCCGTACAAGGTATCGCCGAACAGAAACTTCAGGTGCTGGAGGGTGGGAGGCTGGTTGAAGAGAAAGGGGTTGTTCTGGGTGTTGAGTAGATCCCGGGTCTCTTTAAAGGTGGTGATGAGCATCCAATAGAAGGGGAAAGCGGCGAAGGCCGTGAAGACCGCTAGAGTCCCGAAGTGGGCGCTCCTGGCTCCCATGGCCTTAAGGTTTCGTGCGCTTACAGCCATCTTCACACCACCTCCGAGCGCCGGGCGACGCGGAGCAGAAAAATCGCACAGGCCGCCAGCACCGGGAAGAGAAAGAGAGCGATGGCCGCCCCCCCGGCCAAGTCTCCCCCGTCGATCCCGGTAAAGAAAGCCAGGCTGGCCAGGACCTGAGTGGTGTCGTAAGGTCCCCCCCGGGTGAGGACGTAGATGACGATCATGTCCGTGAAGGCAAAGACCACTCCGAACAGCAGAGCCACGAGCATGATGGGGAGGACCAGCGGGAAGGTGATCTGGAAGAGCCGGCGCCAGAAGCCGGCCCCGTCCACAGCGGCCGCATCGTGGATGTCCTGTGGAATCGAGCTGAGCCCCGCCAGAAGGATCACCGTCGCCAGGGGGAGGAGCCTCCAGACATGAACCGTGATAATGGAAGCCATGGCCAGGGTGGGTTGTCCCAGCCATATGGGCCACGTGTCCGGGCCGAAAAGGCCCAGCGCGCGCAGCGCCCAGTTGACGACGCTGTAGATGGAGTCGAGAATCCAGAGCCAGCCGATGCTCCCCAGGGAGATCGGAGCCACCCAGGGCAGAAGGATCAGGAAACGCACGAGCCACTTGCCGCGGAAATTCTTCATGAGCAACAAGGCCAGGATATTGGCCAGCACGAGAACCAGCACCTGGGAGACCACAGCGAAGACGAAGGTGTTCTTGAGCGCGCGCAGAAACGAGCGGCTCTGCAGAACGTGCTTGAAGTTCTCCAGCCCCACAAAAGACATGTCCGTGCTGCCGACGGTGATATTGCTCACGCTGTAGTAGAGGGCCAGCAGGAAGGGAAATCCCACCACGGCGGCGATGTACAAGATGGCCGGGGCGATCATAGCCCACCCCAGCCAGCGCTCGCTGTCGAACAGGAACCCGAAACGATTTGCCGGGACTTCAGCTTCCTTGGTGGGAGCTTCCATTCCGTTCCCTTACAATGCTTGCGGTTCCGTGCGGAGCCCGCTGATCGGATCGAAGAACTTCACATCCTTCTTGGCCACGGCGAACTCATGGCGCTCTCCCGGCCGGATGGGCACTGCCACCGTGGAGGGCAGCTTGGCGATGACCTTTTCATCCGCAGGAAAGGGGTCGCCCAGGCTCCCGTAGACCAGGCGATCCGCTCCCAGATACTCCACCCGGCTCACCTGGAAGGTGAGGGGAACCAGATTGTTATTGGTGGACAGGACCTCCCGGGGGAGGAAGTGCTCGGGACGGAAACCAACGACCGCTCCGTCCTTGCGCACCAGGTTCATGGGAGGCGAGCCCAAGAAGCTGGCGACGAACGTGTCGGCGGGCTCGTTGTAAACCTCCAGGGGCGTTCCGATCTGGCTGACTTTCCCCCGGTTCAGCACGACAATGCGATCCCCGAGCCCCATGGCTTCGATCTGATCGTGCGTCACGTAGATGGTGGTCGTGGCGACCCGTCGCTGGAACTGCTGGAGCTCGTCCCGGGCCGAGTTTCTCAGTTTCGCATCCAGGTTCGAAAGGGGCTCGTCCAGCAGGAAAACCGCCGGCTCCCGCACCAGAGCCCTGGCCAGGGCCACTCGTTGTCGCTCCCCCCCGGAGAGCTGCCGAGGCTTTCGGTGCAGCAGCATTTCGATTCCAAACATGGACGCAGCCCATTCCACCTTGGCCCGAATGGTCTCCTTGGGGACTTTCTGCGCTTTCAAGGGAAAGGCGATGTTCTTGAAAACCGTCATGTGCGGGTAGAGGGCGTAGCTCTGGAAAACCATGGCAATCTTGCGGAGCCGGGGAGGCAGATGGTTCACGACCTGCCCGCCGATGAGGATCTCGCCCTCCGTCGGCGGCTCCAACCCGGCGATCATGCGCAGCAAGGTGGTTTTACCGCAACCCGAGGGCCCCAGGAGGACGAGAAACTCGCCCTCTTTGGTGGACAGGTCGACACCGGCCACCGCCCAGACGTCACCGAAACACTTCTTCAGACCATGGACCTCCACAGTAGCCATAAAGCCATCCGCTCTCTTTCAGCCGGTATTTCCCCGGAACAGACCTCGGCGGCGCGATGGAGATCGAGCCGCCGCAGATTCTATCCCCCTTTTTTTGAACCCGGTAAATCTCTACAACTTGGTCCTAGATGAGCCCCCTATCTTTCCACTTGGCCCAGATGCGCTTGCACTTCTCCTCGGCCTTCTTGACGGCATCCTCGGGGCTCTCGTAACCCGTGGCGGCTTCCGCAAACATCGTGTTGATGACCCAGGTGCTGAACACCTCATCAATGGCCGCGTTCGCGTAGCCCGGGTATCCGACGTTTGTGGCCCAGTTCAGGACGTCTTCCAGAACCTTGTACTTGGTGGCCGGCTTCGCCTTCGGATCATTGGCGATCAGCTTCTGCAAATCCGGAACGGTGTTCGGGAAGCACGGAAAGTTGTAAAACTCGCTGGCCAGGAACCCCTTGCGGAAATTGCCGATGTAGTCCACCAGGAACTGCTTGGCGCCGTCGATGTTCTCGGCGAACTTCCAGATCGAGTAGACGTCCATCACGTGCTCCAGCCCGATGCGCCGCACCGGACCCTTGGCGGCTTTGGCCAGGGCGATTTTCTCGTGGATGGGGAGCTTGTCATTTTCCCCTGTGCGGGTGACAGAGATGGCGTTCAACACCAGCGAAGACTTCCCCGCCAGCATCTGGCGGTTGTTGGAGGAGGCATCCCAGGCCAGGACTTCCGGCGTCATCGCCTCCTGGAACAGAGCCTTGACGAACTTGACGGCGTCCAACGTCTGCTTGGAGTTCAGGACCAGATTCCCCGCTTCATCCTGCTCGGAGGCGCCCCAGGCATACATGATGGCCCGCATGGCCATGCCCGTGTCGAGCTCGGCCGAGAGGCCGACTCCCACCGGAATGCGGTGCTTCCGCTTAATCCTGCTCCCGCCGACCCGGATGTTATCCCAGGAATCCGGGAGCATCCCAATGTCATCCCACAGGTCCTTCCGGTAGTTGACCGGGTCGGGCACGAAACTGTCGGAGAAGCCGTAATACTTTTTCGTCTTGGGGTTATAGGTGCTCTTTATGGCCAGACTGATGGGCTTTCCGTACTTGCGCTCGCACTCCTCGTAGATCTCCTTGTGGTCGATCACCTGCTCCTCAAATACGGGCGGAGGCCAGAGGAACATGAACAGGTCGTGCCCTTTCTGGGCAGAGACCTCGGCGGCGGCGCGGGCGTTGAGTCCGGCCAGGCCGATATTGTCCACGATCACTTCCGTGCCGTTCTTCTCCCCCCATTCCTTCACGTAGGTGTTGTTGAACCACTTGTCGTAGCCGGGGACGAAGTGGTTCCACTGCAGGATCTTCAACGTCTTGGCCGCCCGGGCTCGGCCGGGAACGATGATGTTGGCCCCGATCCCCGCCGCTACCGCCCCCGTTGCAGCGACTTTCAGGAAACTACGCCTGGAAATCGTGTTGGACTTCCTGCCCTCCGTTTCCATAATTTCCCTCCTCTTAGGGTCAGCGCACTCCGGCGGAAGGAATACATATTCCTTCTCCCCTTAGTGTCCCGATCTAATGGAAATTCTTGGAACAATTATATCCAATGTATGGTCCACCCCAAAGAAAGTCAATGGGTTCTTACGACCGGCAACGTCGGCTGGAAATCGTGCTCGAAGTGGTGCAGTTTAAGAAAACGCCTCTGCAATCAATACTGTATCCCATCCTTAGAAAATAAGCCGGTCCTCGCGATGCCTCAGAAGGAGCCAGACGAAAAAAGGCCCGCCCAGGAGTCCTGTGATGACTCCGACGGGGATCTCGGCAGGAGCAATCAGGGTACGGGCCACGGCATCGCAGACTGCCAGAAACGCCCCCCCTAAGAGGAGAGAGGCGGGAATTAGGTGGCGATGGTCGGGTCCTAGGATCATGCGGCAGATGTGGGGCACCATCATCCCCACAAAGCCGATGGGGCCGGCAATGGCTACGATCCCTCCCACCATGAGTGAAGTCGCGAAGAAGATCATCTTGCGCACACGAACCACGTTGACGCCCCGGCTGACGGCAATTTCTTCTCCGCTGACCAGAAGGTTCAGCTCATGGGTAAGCGCCACGGTGATGGCTCCCCCGCTCAGAACAAACGGGATCACATCGAGAACGGAGCGGTACCCGACGACTCCCAGCCCGCCCATCAGCCAGTGCAGGATGAGAAACGATTGCGTGAAGTCGCTCATGTATTGCAAGAACAGGATGACACTTGAGAAAAAGAAGCTTGCGGCAATCCCGGCCAGCAGCATCGTCGTCGTGGAAAATCCGCGGCTCACGCGCGTGAAACCGTAAACAAAAATGATGGACACGATCGAGCCCGTAAACGCCGCCAGAGAAAGCCCCGATACCCCCAGCAGAGAAAACGAGAGCCCGGAGCTGACGAAGAGGGCGGCCCCCAGAGAGGCTCCGCTGGAGATTCCCAGCGTAAACGGAGTGGCCATGGGGTTGCGAAATAGGGCCTGGTACGCCATGCCGCTGATCGCCAGCCCCGATCCGGCCAGCATGGCGACCAGGACCCGCGGGAAGCGAAGCTGCCAGAAAAGCCGGAAATCCGCACCGCCCCGAACCGGATCCAGGACCGCCCGGGGGGAGATGGTCTCGATACCGATCAGCGGAGTCACGATCAGGACTGCGAGAGTCAGGAAAGCACAACCGCCCAGGAAGACCTTTTTGTTTTTCTCCTGGATCATCCCCTGGCCACCTCAGGGAGGACCAAGCGCATCCCGCTTTGGGGATCCGTCACGAACCGGAAGGACTTCTGATAGATTCTCTCCAGGATCCGGTTGTCCATCAACTCGGCGCCGGGACCTGAAAACACTACACTCCCTCGTACCAGGGCCACCACGCGCCTGCTCACCAGAACCGCCTGGTTGAGATCATGGGTCACCTGCAGAATGGTAACCCCACGCTCCCGGTTGACTCGAAGGAGGACAGCGTAAATCTCATCCTGATGTTTGGGGTCAAGAAACGTGGCGGGCTCATCCAGCAGCAAGAGTCCCGTTTCCTGCGCCAGGGCCGCCGCGATGTAAACCTTCTGCCGTTCACCGGCGCTCAGGGCCGTCAGCGGCCGGGAGGAAAATTCCCGGACGCCGGTCACTTCCACTGCATCCATGACCGCAGCTTCATCCTCACGTGTCAGTGAAGCAAACAGGCCCCGGTAGGGGTATCTCCCCATCCTCACAAACTCTTCCACGGTGAACGGCGGAATTGGGCCGCTGGCCTGCGGGACGTACCCGATCCATTTCGCCAGGTCTTTTTGGGAATAGGTTTCGAGGTGCTTTCCCTTGATCATGATCAGACCGCGGCCCCCCGGGAGAATGCGATCCAGGCACTTGAGCAGAGTCGTTTTGCCGGCGCCATTGGGCCCCACGATGGAGAGAAATTCACCCTGCTCAAGGGTCAGGTTCACATGATCCAGAACCGTTATGCGGCCGAAGTCGAAAGAATAATTCTCGATCTGGACGAGAGGCTCTGTCATGAGGATCCTTGCGATTTCGAGAAAAGAGAGATTGAATCTTTTGGGAACGCTTCCGGGTGCAGGGTTCGGGCGAGGTCTTCCAGCAGGAAGACAAACCGGGGCCCCGGAATCACCGCATAGTCCTGGTGAAAAACGTAGACGCGCCCCTGCCGCACCGCTTCAATCTCGGGCATACTGCGCCACAAGTCCAGGACCTTTTCATCGCTTGTCTGGCTATTCGCCTTGTCGCCGACCATGTCCACGATCACTTCGGGGTTCAGGCGGAGGATCCCTTCCCGGGAAAGCACCGGGAGCTTCGCTGTCTTCCCCTCATAGACGTTGACGCCTCCGGCCAGTGTGAGGAGCTCGTTGTAAAACCCGTCTCGGCCTGAAGCGTAGACGTCCACCAGATTCCCGCCGCTGAAATTGCGCCCCACGGAAATCATCACCCGGGGCCGCGGCAGCCCCTGGGTCCTCTTCTCGATTTTCCTGATCTTTTCTTCGATCCGGCTCACGATCTCTGCGGCTTCCTGCTCTCTTCCGCAAGCAGTCCCCACCCGTTTTATGGAATCGAGAATACCGTCGACGGTCTTGTTGTTTACGGGCAGAGTTCTCACCCCGAGCTCTCCCAGGGCTTTCCTGGCCCCCCAATGCTCTCCGAGAAGAACCACCAGGCTGGGCTCAAGCCGGACGATCGCCTCGTAATTGGGATTAAAGTACCCTCCGACTCTCGGCTTTTTAAGAGCCTCGGGCAGGTAGTGGGCATAATCGGAAACCCCGACCACCCGGTCCCCGAGGTCAAGCGTGAACAAAACTTCCGTAATGCTCGGGGCCAGGGAGATGACGCGGGTACAGGCCGGGGAAACCTTGGCGCCGGTCTCGCGCGGGGGTGGAAGTTCTTCCCCGCGGGGAAGCCCTGCCCAAAGAACCGCCCTGGCAAGAAACGTTAGGCTGAAAA
>DATEAK010000308.1:0-8594 GCA_035288405.1 bacterium
GTGGAACCGATTCCCATGTCGGCGACCTATCTGGTGTTGCCCAAGAACTCGGCCCATCCCAACGCAGGGTTGCTGTTTGCGGCGTATATCATGTCCCCTTCCGGGCACGCGACTTATGAGGAGGTATCGGGGTTGAGCTCGGGGTTTGTGGAGACGAGTTCTCTCTCCAAGGTGCTCAAGGGGAAGAAGCTGGCCCTCATGAGTCCCGAGTGGGCTCTCAAAGGAGAGGAACTGGGGTTGCGTTGGTCTAAGGTGCTGGGGATTCCAGCCAGCGAGTAGAGGAGAGGCCGTGGAGTTTTCCGCAGAGATTCTCGATCATTTGGGGGCTGTGAGGGCATGAAAACCAATCAGGGAGTATTGGAGGGAGGGAAAACCCCCCTGCTCATGCTTCTCTTGACGCTCGCTCTGGTGTTGGGGCCTATTGGAACGACGATCTGGTACAGTTTCCGCACGGGTCTTCCGGGGTTTCCTTCTCCGTACACCTTGAAGAACTATGTCGGAGCCCTCTCCTCCCCCGACACCTATCGTATATTTCTCAACACCCTGGGTCTCGGCGTCGGAACGATGATTACGGTTCTGTGCTTTGGTCTTCCCCTGGCTTTGCTCCTGGGACGCACCGATCTTCCGGCCAAGAATTTCTGGCTCACCGTGCTCAGCGTGGAGATTCTGATCCCCGGGTTCCTGAAGGCTTTTTCCTGGATCCTCCTTCTCAATCCGCGCACCGGGATCATTAACGTGGCGATCATGGGGCTGCTGGGCCTGGAAAAAGTACCGATCAATATTTACTCTCTGCCCGCCATTTCTTTCATCCAGGGTTTGAGCCTGACTCCGCCGGCCGTCTTTATGATTGTGTCGGCTTTCCGGGGCATGGACGTCTCCCTGGAGGAATCCGCCCGTGTCCACGGCATGGGTTACTCCACCATCACCCGGAAAATTACTCTGCCTTTGATGATGCCGGCCCTGGTGGCTGCGCTCCTCTATTACTTCGTGACCGCCATCGAGACCTTCGAGATCCCGGCAATCCTGGGATTGCCATCGAGGATTTTCGTCATCACGACGCTGATTTATGACCAAACCAACCCGGACGCCGGTCTTCCCAACTTCGGCAAGGCCAGCAGCATGGGAATCCTCCTGACACTCCTTTCGTCTGTAGGTCTGTACTTCTATTTCCGCACCCTGAAAAAGGCAAACCAGTATGCCGTAATTACAGGGAAGGGGTACCGGCGGAAGGAAATCGCCCTGGGTAAGTGGAAATGGGCCGGAATCGGCTTCATGCTTTTCTATCTCGTACCGGCTCTCATATTGCCCTTTCTCACTTTGATTTGGGCCTCCCTCTTCCGGTACCTGCAAGCTCCTTCCCTCAAAGTGCTGCATCTGGCATCTCTGGATGCCTACACGAAGATCATAGACGCGGCGGGTCCCGCCGTGCTGAAAAATACGGGGCTGCTGATGGTCATTACAGCTACGGTCGTAATGACCTTGAGCGCTCTCATCTCCTGGGTGGTCGTGCGCAGCCGGTTCAAGTGGAAAAAATTACTGGATTCGGCCGCGTTTCTCCCGCATGCCGTCCCCTCCGTCGTGTTCGCGCTGGCACTGGCCGTCTTTGCATTGACTTTCCGGCTGCCCATCTATGGAACGATTTTCATCCTGATGTTCGGGAACGCGATCAAGTCTCTGGGCTGGGGGACACGCAGCTTGAACAGTACGATGATTCAGATTCACAGGGATCTCGAGGAAGCAGGACAGGTGCACGGGATGTCCAGGCTGCAGGTTCTGCGCAAGGTCATTCTCCCTCTCATCGGTCCCTCTCTGCTGAACGGCTGGATGTGGATCGCCTTGCTGGCTCTTCGGGAGGTGACGATGGCGCTTATGCTTTATTCCACACGCAATGTGGTCATATCGACCCAAATCTGGAGCCTGTGGCGAGCCGACACGGCGCAGGCCGCGGCCCTGGGTGTCGTGCTCGTGGTGGTTATTGCCATTGTCTGGTTTGTGGCTCGCGGAATCCTGGAGAGGCGCATTGCCATGCAGTCCTAAGTGTGTAGCGCGTGGCGCAGACGAATTGGAGCGAGGAAAAGGTTAAAAGATGATTCGCATCACGGGTTTAACGAAAACGTACCAAACAGGTCAGGGCACGGTGAAAGCCGTGCGGGAAATTTCGCTGGATATCAAGACTGGAGAATTCTGTATCCTTCTGGGGCCGAGCGGATGCGGAAAGACCACAACGCTGAGATGCGTGGCCGGTCTGGAGCGTCCCGACTTGGGAGAAATCGTCATCGAAGACACCGTGGTGAATTCTCACCAGCCCCAGATTTACGTTGCCCCGGAGGACCGCGGCCTGGGCATGATTTTCCAGTCCTATGCCATCTGGCCCCATCTGAACGTTTTCCAGAACATCGCTCTTCCTCTGCAGCATGGCAAGAGAAAATTGTCGCGGGCCGAAGTGAGAGACCGGGTCCATGAAGCCCTGGATCTAGTGCGCCTGCGAGGAATGGAGACACGCAGAGCTACGGAGTTGAGCGGAGGACAGCAGCAGCGCGTCGCGCTGGCCCGGGCCTTTGCCTGCAAGCCCAAAGTCCTTCTCATGGATGAGCCCCTAAGCAACCTGGATGCCAAGCTTCGGGAAGAAATGAGATTCGAAATCAAGCAGATCACTTCGGGAAAGGGGATCACGGCGCTTTACGTGACGCACGATCAATCGGAAGCATTGGTGATGGCCGACGTCGTGGCGGTCATGCACGGAGGGGTGATTCTACAAAGAGGTTCCCCTGCGGACCTGTACCGCAACCCGGAGAACCTTGAAGTGGCCCAATTCCTGGGAGATATGAACTTCATCCAAGGGCGCAAGGTGGACGGCGGTCTGCGGGGCCCGCACCAGGTGGAGACGCCCCTCGGAATCTTAACGAGCGCTTCAGCGCGGGAAGTATCCAGGGGAAATGCCGTTGTCCTCGGAATCCGGCCTGAGGACGTCCGGCTCTACCGAGAGAAGCCTCAGGCGGATAATGCGCTGTTTACTTCCATCGTGCACAGGCAGTTCTTGGGGAATGCGACGGTTTACGAGCTGGAATGCAATGGAGTTCGGGTATTCGCCCGAGCAACAATTTATCCGACGCCGGTTGATTCCAACATGGATGGCATATTTGCCGTTTTCGATCCGTCCTGTTTGCAACTGTTCAGGTCCGCGGAGTCTCAAAAGTAAGTGGAGTTGGGAGGGATAATTTGTGATTCTGAAATCGCTCCACCGAACGCAGGGAGAGAAGCCATTGTTTGAAACTTTGCCGCGTCGGCGGATTTACGAAGCGATCGTGAACCAGATCAAGGAAGCTGTGTTCCGCAGGGAGTTGAAGCCCGGAGATCGGCTCCCTTCGGAAAAGGAAATGATGAGGCTTTTCGGAGTAAGCAACATGGCAGTCCGGGAAGCGATGCGGACTCTGGAGCAGCAGGGCTTGCTTCAGGTCCGGAAAGGGAGCGGAGGAGGGTGCTTCATCTCCGAGGTGAATCGCGACGCCCTGACGAGTTTCTTCAGTTTGGCGGTGGTGCAGGGTAAGGTGCGGTTGAGTGATCTGACGGAAGTCCGGCTCATGGTGGAGCCCGAGCTTACCAAGCTCGCTACCCTCCGGGGAGATACGGAAGATGTGAAAGCCCTGGAAGAGTTGCAGGAGGAGGCCTCGATCCTCATTACCAGCGGATCCCGGGTGAGCCAAGCCAACATCGATTTCCACGGTAGAGTCGCCATAGCCTCAGGGAACGATCTGGCTGTCATGCTCGTGGGGTCCTTCCGTGATCTCCTTCTAGAGCACATGAGTGCCCGCACGGAGAGCAAGAGGGCCCAGCTCGAAGTGCAAAAGCAGCATGCCCGAATTATCGAGGCGGTCAAGAAAAGGGATCCAGAAAGGGCGGGCGCCGAAATGCGAGAACACATTCTCTGGCTCGATAAGCGGGATAGACAGATTGGCCGCCAGCTTACCTCCAAGGAAGTCCGTCTGCAAGTCGATGGAGCGAGGAAAATTTCGGCCAAAGGCTAAGGCAAAGGAGATTCGATGGCATACAAGAATCTGCGTGATTATCTTGAGCGGTTGGAAAGCGAGGGAGAGTTGATCCGCGTGCATCGCCAGGTGAACAAAGATACCGAGCTCATGCCCCTGGTGCGCTGGCAGTTTCGGGGATTACCCAAGGACCAGCGCAAGGCATTCTGGTTTGACAACATCGTGGATTCCAAGGGCAGAAAATATGAGATGCCTGCGGTGGTGGGGGTCTTGGGCGCTTCTCGAAAAATTTATGCCCTGGCGATGGGGACCACCGTGGACCAAATTTCCAGCGTCTGGGAAAACGCTCAACTCCATCCGGTCGAGCCCGTTCTGGTCAAAACCGGAAGCGTCAAAGAAGTCATCCACCGGGAGGCCGACATTGCGAAGGAGGGGGGAGGGATGGATCTTTTCCCGACTCCGATTTCTCTGCCGGGCTTTGATCCGGCCCCGTATCTCTCGGCCCCCTGCATGGTCAGTAAAGATCCGGACACGGGGGTCCGCAATGTGGGGACCTATCGGGGGATGGTGAAAGCCCGCAACCGGCTGGGAATTTTAGCTCACGCCGCCCAGCACATCGGGATCCACATGACCAAGTGCAAGAAACGGGGCAAGCCCCTGGAGGTGGCGATTATTCTGGGGTATCCGCCTCAAGTGGGGTTGTGCAGCGTGACCAAGATCCCGTACGGCGTCGACGAGTTCAGCGTCGCCGGTGGGATGGGGGGGGAACCGATTCCGCTGGTGAAGTGCGAAACCATCGACGTGGAGGTTCCCGCTGAAGCCGAGGTCGTACTGGAAGGGATCATTCCCACGGATTACCTGGAGCCTGAGGCGCCCTTCGGGGAGTTCACGGGTTACATAGGGGAGCGGATCTTGAGCCCCGTCTTCCACATCCGGTGCATTACTCACCGCCGCAATCCCATCTATCACGCCTACATCAGCCAGTTTCCTCCCAGCGAGAGCAGCACGATCCGGGGGATCGGGCGGGAGCAAGTTCTGTATAAACACCTCAAGCACAACTGCAATACTCCGGGAATTCTCGATGTGGCCTGTCACGATTACTGCGGGTCCAACAACTACGTCGTGATCCAGATGGACAAGCTCCATAACAGTCATGCCTGGCAGGCCCTCAACTCGGCAGCCGGGTACGACGCCGGAATGGGAAAAATGATCGTGGCCGTGGATAAAGACATCGACCCCCACGACCCGGAAAGCGTCAACTGGGCGATCTGCTACCGGATGCAGCCTCATCTGGACATGCGGGTGGTGCAGGGAAGAGTTTACGCTCTGGATCCTTCCTCGGCTCCTCCGGGTGCTTCGCGGGAGGAGAGGCATTATCCGTTTCCAACAGGGCCCTCCTGCGTCCTCATCGACGCCACCCGGAAGTGGGCCTACCCGCCGGTCTCCCTGCCGGAGCGGGGATATATGGAAAGTGCACGGAAGATTTGGGAAGAGATCGGGCTGCCTTCACTGACGCCCAGGGTTCCATGGTACGGATACTCGCTGGGGGACTGGACTGCGGAGAACGAGGAGGAGGCCCGGATAGCCGTCCGCGGGGATTACTACCAGACGGGGGAAAAGCTGGCCCGGGGAGGAGTGAAGATCTGATCGGCATCCCGTCGGGACCGGAGTAACACGGAATTCCGAGCGGATGTACTTAACTCTGGAGGCAAAGAGTGGATCTAGGTTTTTTAAACAAAGTGGCCGTCGTGACCGGAGGGACTCGCGGGATCGGCAAAGCCTGCGCTCGCCTCTTTGCCGAGGAGGGGGCAAAGGTGGCCATCTGCGCCCGCAACTTGGAGCGTTTGGAAACCGTAAAGCATGAGTTGGAGAGTCTCGGAACCGAAGTGCTGGCTTTCCAGGCCGATGTATCCATTCCCGCTCAGGTGAAGGGATTCATCTCGTCTGTCAAGGAACGGTTCGGCCGGATTGACGTTTTGGTCAACAATGCGGGTGAATCCGTGAGGGGAGAGGAATCTCACACGGACGAAGGCTGGGAGGATAATTTCCGGCAGTACCTTCACAGTGTGAGGTGGTGTTGCGGGGAAGTTTCCGCTCTCATGAAGGGGCAGCGCGCCGGGGCGATCATCAATATTTCCTCTATTGTCGCCAAAAGGCCCATGGAGATTTCTCCCCTGGGAGCGGCCAAGGCGGCGCTTAACCATTACACCTTGGGACTCGCCATTGAATTGGCTTCTTATGGGGTCCGGGTCAACGCGGTATGTCCGGGAATCATCATGAATCGGCACCGGGTCCTGGCACCGGGGAGCGTGGGGGAACGGATCGCGCGAAGCTACGGCATGAGCTCCGTCGAGGAGGCGCTGGCGCGCTACGTGAAGGAGAACACGCTGATCGGCAGATTCCCCGAACCGGAGGAAGTGGCCAACGTCGTGGCTTTTCTTGCTTCGGAAAGAGCCGCAGCTTTGACGGGGAGCTTTCTCATCGTGGATGGGGGAACGTTCCGGTTCGTCCTCTGAACGTTCTTTATTATTGCAGCGGATTTTTTCCGACCGGAAGAGGTTGATCGAGGAGGGAAAAATGACAGACGCAGCAGGGTACCAGGGATTGTCACTACAGGAACGAGACCGGAGGTATGGCCTTATCCGGGCTTCCATGCGCGAGAGACGACTGGACGCGCTGATTATCTGGGGAAGCTGCGCGAAGTGGGATTCTAAAACCGCGAATATCCGCTACATAAGCCAGATCGGAGGGAATGGGGAAGAGGCCATGGCGATCTTTCCTCTAGAGGGGGAGCCCACGGTGTTTCTCTGGTCTCCGATCATGCGGGAAGAGTGGTTGGAGTCCCAGCAGTGGGTGAAGGATTTGCGAGCCAGGCGGCCCAACTGGTCCGATGTCGTAGTGGAGCGGCTCAAGGAAATGAGGCTGGAAGGGGCTTCTCTGGGTGTGGTGGGACTGGAAGGGAGAGAGCCTGAGGGAGATATTCCGTACGTCACCTACAGCAGGATTCTGCAGGGATGCCCGCGGGCCCGATTTGAAAATGCCACGGATCTCCTCGAAGAAATTCGCCTGGTGAAGAGCGCAGAAGAAATCGAGCTAATGCGGGAGGCCATGAGGATCGGGGATGAAGCCACGGAAGTCCTCTACCGAATGAGCCGTCCCGGGGTAGGGGAGAGGGATATCTTTGCGGAAATGATCGGGGTGATGCTCAAGGAAGGAGCTGAGCACCCGATCATGTTCCTGTGGGAGTCCGGATCGCCGGATCGTGCCCGCAGGCTGACATACAACCGCAACCGAACATTGAAACCCGGGGATGTAATTTGCACGGAATACGCTCCCAGGTTCCAGGGGTATTACGGGCATTTCCAACGAGCTGTTGCCGTTCAGGATCCTGCCCCTCCCTACGGGAAGCTTCTGGAAGCATCCGCCCTGGCTTACGAACGAGGGATGAGCATGGCCAGAGCTGGAATCACTGTGGGTGAGTTCTACGACGCTTGCGCCGAGCCGATTTTGTCGCGGGGACTGGCAATTTACAAGGGACCGCTGTTTCACGGCGTCGGGCTGGGCTGGGAGACTCCTCTGGGGATGCCGGGGATGAGCGAGCAGTTGCGAGCGCGAAAGCTTGTGGAAGGGATGACCCTGGCCATTGAAGTCGGTGCGGCTACTGAGGGGCGGTCGAAAGGAGTTCATCTGGGAGATGTAGTCGTAATCAGGAAAGATGGCGTGGAAAGCTTGAGCCGGTTCCCCGTGGAGATGGTTTCGTGCCGCTAAAAGGGGTCCGGATTGCTGCGGATCCCGCCGGAGAAATTTCACCCTGATGGATGCCGGGAGGCTCGGTATGAATTCACGAAAGAATATGCGGTTCGGTGTAGTGATCCTGCCTTATCCCTACCTGGGTGCGCGCTCAGGAAAGGATCGGCACGGAGAGCTCATGCAGATGGCCGAGGAAGCCGACTCCCTGGGCTACGACTCCGTGTGGACTTCGGACAGTGTCGCCCGCAATTTCCCCCGGTTCGATACGTTCTGTTTCCTTACGGCTCTGGCCCTGAAAACACAAAACGTCAAATTGGGAATTCTCGTCCTGGCGACTCCCCTGCGTCATCCGATCCTGTTGGGCCGGATGATTAATACGATCGATTATTTCTCGGCGGGGCGCTTCGTCCTGGGGGCCGGGCTCGGATGGCTTCCGAGCGAATTCCAGAATCTGGGAATCCCCAAGTCCGAGCGGGCCGGCCGCACAGATGAAACCTTGCTGATCCTCAAAGAGCTCTGGGCACGTGATCGTGTGGATTTTAAGGGACGCTACTTCGACCTGCGCAATGTCACATTGGATCCCAAGCCCGTACAGAAGCCGCACCCGCCCATTCTCATCGGAGGCGAGAGCGAAGTGGCTCTCAAGCGTGTGGCTGCACTGGGAAGCGGCTGGCTGCCGGGTGCCGGTACGACCCCCGAGAAGATCCGCCGGGGGCTCGAGCGTCTGGAGGAGATTTTCCGGGAACAAGGAGTGACACCGCGGAAAATTACCACTGAGGTTCAGCTCGACTTGCATCTGGCCAAAGATCGTGCCACGGCGCTCAGGGATGGGGGCCAGTGGTACAAACAATTCGAGGG
>DATEAK010000309.1:0-6209 GCA_035288405.1 bacterium
AAATACGAAGCGGATTCCCACACCGGCCAGTACAAAGCCCGCCAGTCCCAGATTCAAAAAAGCCAGGATGTTTTGCAGATAGACTGTGGGAAGAGGGTTTTTCTGCAGGGGGAGGGCCTTGATGTTGAACAGGTAAATCGCCATCAAGGCCACCAGCAAGATGAGCTGGGACCACTGGCTCGTGTCGCGCAGGAAAGTCTTCACATCTTTCTCGACCAGGACCCGGGAGGAAGAGGGGATCAGGCGCATGGGGAGATTAACCAAGCGGCGTACCCAGCCCCCACGGGCTACCGGGAGCATCATGGATTCCTGGGACCGGGTGAAGCTGCGCCGGAAAAAGCGCCCGTAAAACGTTTCCCCGAGCACGGCCAGTCCCAGACCCGTACTGGCCAGAAGAGCCCAGTAAAAGAGCGGGCTGCCGTAAAGAGATAATGCGCCGGTGCTGGAGTTGAGGACCTCCGTGGCCCAGAAACTCGGCAGAAGGGGCGAAGCCGGATTTCGCAGAAGTGCGAAGTAGTCCACCAGGCCGGAAAACGATTCGGGATCCGTAAGTTTCTCGGGTTGCAGGAAACGCAGGAGAGGAATCAGGATGGCCAGGAACAACAAGGACAGAAGAATAAAAAGGTCCTTGGTCCGGCGGGCCGGAAAAACATTGACCAGGATCAGTGTGAAAATGGACCCCAAGGCGGCCGGGATCAACAGAAAGGGAACCCCGACTGCGAAAACGTAGGGGTAAAAAAGCAGGCCGGCTTTCTGCGCCAGGCCGAAGGCGAGGAAAACGGGGAGGCCGAAGAGGATGAACATCCAGGAAGAATCAAAAAGAGTCTCGGTCAGACGGGCGTAGTAGATCCGGCTCGTGCTCTGGGGGGCTGCCACCAGGAGGGTCAAATCCTGGGACAGGAAAAAGGTGGTCAGGGAAGTGATGATGTTGCTCAGCAGGAGCATGGAGAAAAACGTCAGGTACACAAGGGAGAGGAGTTTACGGGTCAGCATGGGACCGATGGTCTCCACGGCGTTGAAGTAGACGATGACCCGATAGAAGAGAAAGAAGATGGCGGCCCAGAACGCGAAGGTAAGTCCCAAGACCAGCAGAATTCGCATGAAAGAGCCTGATCTCTGGATGCGCAACCGGTTCCGCATGGAAAACCAGCGGGGCTGCAGGAGGTGCAGGTAACCGATCACGCTGGAAGGAGGTGACAATGTCATGGAATAACCATTGGTTCTCTAGAAGGGCGACCGCAGGATCTGGAGGAATTCCCGGATTTGCTCTCCGCCCGTCAGTTTGAGAAAGATGGACTCCAGCCGGCCGGTGTGATCGGCTCCCGCATTTGCCCTCAACTCCGCCATGGTGCCGCAGGCGATGAGTTTTCCCTCGTTGACGATGCCGATCCGATCGCACATGGTTTCGGCAATCTCCATCGTGTGGGTGGACATGAAGACGGTTCCTCCCTGGGTTACCCACTCCCGGTAAATGGCCTTCGCCATCCGGGCACTCTTGGGGTCAAGTCCCACCATGGGCTCGTCGACGACGATGAGACGGGGACGGTGCAGAAGAGCGGCTGCCATGATCAACTTCTGCTTCATGCCGTGGGAGTAACTCTCGATGAGTTCGTTTTGCCAGAGATCGAGTTCAAAGAGTTCGAGAAGCTCGCGAGCCCGGACGTCGCAGTTCCCGTCCGCCATCCCGTAAAGCCCCCCCACGAACTGCAGGAACTCCTTCCCCGTGAGCTTGTCGTAGAGAAAGGAGCGGTCCGGGATGTAGCCGATCACCTTCTTGGCTGCCAGTGGTTCCTTTTCCAGGTCATGTCCATCGATAAACACCTTTCCGGCCGTAGGCTTGAGGAGACCGGTGATCATCTTAATGGTGGTTGTCTTGCCGGCCCCGTTGGGGCCCAGGAAGCCGAAGAGCTCTCCGGGACGCACCTCCAGATCCAGGTCCGAGACCGCCGCGAAACTTCCGTATTTCTTGGTGACATTTTCCAACCGGATCATTCTTAAAACCTTTTCTAGCTTAGAGCTTAGAGCCCAGTGTTAGAGAGAGGAGAATCTCTTCGCTTTTCTGGTTCTCAGCACTTAGCCCTCAGCTCATTTGTAGTCTACCACGTCAACGCGCAGGCGGCCGATGACCCCCATCAGGGGAACCTGCTGATCGAGATTCCCTTCCACGAGCTTGATGTGGGTGGCGTCCGCAGGCATCTGGTTCAAGAGCGGATCAATGGCGATCCAACGTCCGACGTAGTTTTCGGACCAGGCATGGTAGTAAAACTTTCCCTCGTGGTAGATGATTCCCGCCACGATTCGTGAAGGAATGCCGGCAGCTCGGGAGAGGGCAGTGAAGAGGACCGCGTGTTCATTGCAGTCTCCGCGCAGTGTCTGAAGTACGTCCACGGCGCTCGGGATGCTCACCGTCGGCACCTTTTGAACGCTCTTGTAGACCCAGTTCATGAGAAGATTTGTCGCTTTGACTGCGTCGGTCTCCTTGCCCACAATGCTCTTGGCGTTTTCGCGGATCAATGGATGGTCGCTCTGAATGAAAGGCTCCGGCTTCAGGAAGCGCTCCAGTTCGCTCCCGCCGAACGGAAAACTCACCGGGTTTGTGGGGATGATTTCCCGGGAGATCGAAAGGACTTCCCCTCGCAGATCCTGCCTGCCACCCGCCAGCGTAAGGTGGTTGGTAGAAATGTTCTTTAACTTCACCCGCAGACGTTGCAGCTCTCTGGGGTTGGGAATGATCTTAGAGGAGGAAGCAGCCGTGACTGTCAGCAGATCCACGACGGATCGGCCCTTTTCCGGGCGCAACGCTTGCTCCTGGGACTCCCGGAGCGTCGTGAGACCCATGGGGCTTTCTTCTTTGAGGATGTCACCCGAGGAATCAATCCAGCTTCGGGACTCGAGTCCTCCAAACTCGGACCTGAGAATTGTAGCAGCAACGGTGCTTTCTCCCATCTGCAGGTTCTCGTGGCCCACGACCTGTACCGTGACGTTCTGCAAGCTCAGTGTGGAGGGGTTGAAAATGGGGAGTCGGTAGGTTTTTCCCACTTCCGCGCCTTTCGAGAGCAGAGACGGCGTCAGCGCCGTCCACAATATCGGAGGCTTGTCGAAATCCACGGCAATGTCTTCCAGAACTCCACCGGAGGTGACCTTCACGAAGAGCCTTTTCCCAATCACCTCGCCGCGGGCTTTGAAATCGACCAGGTAAGAGGTCAGGCGGAACTCGAAGGATTGCAGAGCGAAATCCGAGGAGAGTTTGCCCTGAGTGGAGATCTTTAGTTCCCGGGGGATTCCGAGCAGTGTGAGCTTCAAGAAGGTTTCGTCCTGCAGAACGATCTCCTGATTGTGCGTCTGGGTCCGGGTGTGGCTATTCCCGATTTTTTGACCCTTGAGGTAGATTCCATACCACTGCTCTTTTTCTCCCGCTTCTCCCGCTGAAACCGCCG
Source organism: bacterium (assembly GCA_035288405.1). Taxonomy (GTDB): domain Bacteria; phylum JACPSX01; class JACPSX01; order JACPSX01; family JACPSX01; genus JACPSX01. The sequence continues at coordinate 3,438 of DATEAK010000309.1, forward strand.
TAAGCAGGGGAAGCCGTCCGGGAAAATAAGCCTTCTGGATCAGAAGTGCGATCATCACCGCCCAGAAGACAAGAATGCCCCCTTTGATGAGTCTGGATGCGGTCAGCTCCTTGAGCCCCATGGTACCTTCCCCCTCGCACCGGGCAGTCTTGTAAGCTGCGGTCTTGCGGATGAGATTAGCGGAACTGGGTAACCGTATCCACCAGGGCCGGGCGGCCTTCTTCCTTAATCACTCGAATGGCACGCTCGATGGCAGGCCTGACCCGGTCGCCATCCTCAATGGGCCCCTCGGCGTACCAGCCGAAAGACTGGGCCAGCTTGGCAAAATCAGGAGCCGGCTTTTCGATTTCCATTCCCAAATAAGCCAGGTTGGGATCGGTGCCCCGGTGCTCTGCCAGACGGATCTGGTGTTCCCAGTCATTATAGTAAGCCCGGTTGTTGTACATGATCACCAGCATGGGAATTTGGTCGTGGGTCGCGACCCAGAGGGCCGAGGCGTCGAAGAGAAGATCTCCGTCGGGCTGGATGTCGACTACAAGCTTTCCACTCCCCTTGTAAGCTAGGGCCACGCCCAGGGAAATCCCGATCTGGGTTGCCGTCCCCAGGCTCTTACCGGGGTGCTGATAGGGTTTGCTCCAGTCCCAGACTCTGCGGGCCCAACCATTGAGGGTGTTGGCGGTAAGGACCCAGTCCTCCTTGCCGATGGAGGACCAGATCTCCTGCGCCAGGCGGGCCGTCGTCATGGGCTTGGCATTCCAATTCCGGCGGGATTCTTCCTGCCACCCGGTTCTGAGATTGCTGTGAATCGTGGCCATCGTTTCCGCGCGCTGGCGTGCGCGGGCCTGCAGGCCGCTCTTGTCCTTCATTTGCCGGCGGCAGCACTCGACCAGATAGGGCAGGGCTACAGCGGTATCGGCCAGGATCGAGAGGTCCACTTCCTGGAGCTTTTGAAACTCCTGGGACCAACTGTTGATTCCCAGGTCTCCGAGACCGATTTCTACGATCTTGCACCCCTTGGGAATGATGGTCGTCCGGCTTACCTTGTCCGGGTGCGTGAGAGGGCCGTAAAGATCCCTTACGTCAAGGGAAAGCACCAGATCCGCCTCTTTGAGGATGTTGCTTTCGCTTAAGTCCAGGGGGTGAGTGTTGGGGAAATTAAACCGGTGGTTGAGATCAATCACGGGGATGCCCATGAGATCGACCAGCTCGACAAGGGAACCGACCGCTGCCGAATTCTTTCCCAAATAATCGGTAAGGATCACGGGCTGCTGAGAATCGGCCAGCATCCGTGCAACCTCTTCCAGAGCCTTGATGTCTCCCAGCAGTGCAGGAGGAGTCTGAAATTTGCTTGGGTTTGGAAGGGGAATCGGGTGAGGGAGTTCGTCTAATTGCAGGCCCACGTCGTAGCAGAGATAGACGGGCCCTTTCGGCTCGGTCATGGCGACCCGGTAGCCCCGGGCAAACGAGTCCGGGATCGAGTCGAAACTGAAGGGCTGGTCGTCCCACTTGACGTAATCCCGGACCTGATTTCCCTGGACGACGGCCGTGTGAATCCAATCGATGAAGGGGCGCCGGCGCTTGGTGTCCATCGGCCCCGTGGCCCCGACGACGAGGACGGGTACCCGATCGAGATAGGCGTAATAGATAGCCATAGTCCCGTGCAGAAGGCCGACCACGTTGTGAACGATGGCCACCATGGGCTTGCCGCAGGCTTTGGCGTAGCCGTGAGCCATGGCCACGGCTACCTCTTCGTGGCAGCATTCGATGATTTGAGGACGGTTCTTGCCGTAGTTCACCAGCGAATCATGGAGCCCGCGGAAACTCGAACCCGGATTGAGGCTTGCGTATTCGATACCGAAAGCTTGCATGAGGTCCACGATCACATCGGAACCGTACTTCGGCTTATCGTACATGCCTTCCTCCCGTTCGCGCTGGGAAAATGCCGCTCCCGGCCGCGAGAACGCCCTCCACACTCCAGGCTTTGCCTAGTCCGGGTCCGACCAAAATAGGTGATCCGGACTCCAAAGTCAACGCTGAAGGACTCCTTGCTTAAGGTGTGGTTTCAATATGGTATCGGGAATAAACGGTTTGACCTTGGGGTCTTAAATTGGATACAGTGATTGCAGGGGAGAGAGGGTCCCGATCGTCCAATGCAGGTCATTACAACCCATGTAAATGCAGATTTCGACTGTCTGGCGTCCATGATTGCAGCTCGTAAGCTGTATCCGGAAGCTCTCTTGGTTTTTCCGGGATCACAAGAAAAGAACGTTCGCGAGTTTCTGAAGCAATCGGAGATTGATTGGAGGTTCACCCGGATCAAAGACATCCCCCTCTCCGCCGTCACCCATCTGATCATCGTTGATACCCGGCATTCCAGCCGGATCGGCGACTTCGGTCCTCTCTCTCTCCAGCCGGGGGTGAGGGTTCACGTTTATGACCATCACCCCTCCCTTGCCGGGGATATTCCCGCCGAATTGGAAGTGGTGCGGGAGGTCGGCGCCACCACGACCCTCCTGGTGGAGATCCTGCAAGAGAGGAAGATCTCCATCTCCAGGGAAGAGGCGACCTTGCTGGCCCTGGGGATTTATGAGGACACGGGTTCTCTGAGCTATACCTCTACAAAGCCGGAAGATTTGAAGGCGGTCGCCTATCTTCTGGGACAGGGCGCCGATCTTGCCCTGGTCTCTCACCACACTCGTAGGGAAATGTCCTCCGAGCAGATTGCCTTGCTCCATGATCTGATGGCAGCTGCCGAGCGCCATGCCATCGACG
>DATEAK010000310.1:0-5973 GCA_035288405.1 bacterium
GATCTCGCGTTAGCTCGTCTGGGATTCACGGAGCCCGGCAGTCGAGTCGACATCCACCGTAAGAGTATTCCCGTCTCTCCTGAAAACGACACCATACAACTCCCGGGCCTTCTCCTCCGAGACGTAGCCGTTCAGAACGTCCCCAAGGACCTTCTCCGGGTCTCTTTTCTTTGGATCTCCGAGACCTCCGCCCCCGGGGCTCTCCACGCGGAACACGTCTCCCAACGGCAGGGAATAGTCGGAATACCGGATGGGGCGCCGGTCTTCCCTCGCCGTGCCCGGATTCATCACCAATGTTCCCACTCTGCCCGGTCTGCCTCCTTGCCAGCCCTCCCCGGAACTCGCCCGCTCCTCCCGAATCGCGGATCAGGTCGAAGCGCCGCCGACGCGCGCAAAAACTCCGACATAACACGACCTCCACTCTGACACACTTGCTCCAAGGAAATAGAGTAAGTGCATTATTTACGTAACAGTCTAACCAGTGTAAATGTTAATTGCTTCACTAGGAGAACGGCCGTCCGATACAGCAGTCGGTAAACCTTCCTCCTACGTCGATGCAAGCCCGTTTCTTGAACAGGGAGATCTTCATGAGGTACGGAGAGGTAGGCTATAACCTGGAGATTGATTTATCCCGTGGAAGCATTGAGAAGGTAGAAACCGATCCAAAGTTAATGGAGCTTTATCTGGGGGGACAGGGTACCGCAGCCAAGTTGATTTGGGACAGGGTTCCTCCGGAAGCCGAAGCCTTTTCTCCCGAGAACCTGCTCATATTCAGCAGCGGCCTGTTCAACGGCACGCCGATTCCCGGCGCCACACGCACCGCCGTGAATACCATCTCCCCCCAGACCGGGCTGATGGCACATGCACTCATGGGCTCCTATTTCGGGGTGGAATTGAAACACGCCGGTTATGACAAAATTGTCATTCGCGGCAAAAGCCCCGATCTCGTTTATCTCTGGATCAATAATGGCAAAGTGGAGATCCGCGACGCCGGGCATCTCAAGGGAAAGGGCACTCAGGAAACCGCAAGGATAATTAAGGAAGAGCTGCGTGACGGCAAAGTCCAGGTAGCCGCCATCGGACCGGCTGGTGAAAACAGGGTCTATGTGGCCTCCATCGATCACAGTCACGCGAGCGCGGCTCGAGGGCCGGGCCCCGTCATGGGAGATAAAGGATTAAAGGCGATCGCGATTCGTGGAACGCAGGACATCCATACCGCCTACCCGGCTGAGCTCTTTGACAAGGGCCTTCGCATGGCGAAGGAGCTTTTTGAGAACCCGAATGTCGGAGACTGGATGGCGAACGATGAGGATGACAGCTTCCACCACGACAATTTCTCCTGGGGCAATTCGCGCGTGCGCAGAAAAGATTTTTGGAGCAAGGAACTTCAGGAGAGGTGGACAAAGTGGAAGTTCGACCACCTGGACCGGCAAACGGGGTGCTACAACTGCCCGAAGAACTGCCACGTCGTCATTTCCTGGCCGAAATGCAAAAGATTTTCCTACAAGTGCTACGGAAAAGATACCTACCATATGGCGGCCTTTCAGGAGCTGGACTTCAGCTACGAAATTTTAGGAGTTGCCCAGGAGTTGGGACTGGACTCCTACTCGACGCCGCAAGTCATTGCCTTTGCCCTCGAGCTTCTGGAAGCCGGGATCCTAACCGAGCAGGATTTTCCGGGGATGCCGGCGGACGTCAGAGGGAGGTTTTATTACATCCTCCATAAGATCGCGCACCGCGAGGGGATCGGGGACGTCCTCGCCGACGGCGTCTATTGGGCCGCGCGCCGGATCGGTAAAGGGGCGGAAAAATACGACCATAATACCGTGAAGAAATTCGAGCAGCTCCCCATCAAGCTGGGGAAGGTGAATCCTCCCTATTTCCTGATGATCGCCACGGGCGAGAAGATGTCGATCACACAGATCGAGGGGTCCTTCCCCCAGGACCCGCTTCCCACCAGGGAGAAAAGAGAGGAGTTCGTGAAAAACTGGGAGGCGGTCCCCGACGAGAAATTCAAAAAATGGTTCATGAACTGGGAAAAACGCAACGAGATCTCCAACGAAGCGTCGTGCGCCATCACCGATTGGAACGAGGCGATGCATTACATCGACGACAGCCTCGGGCTCTGCGGATTCGTCTCGTCGTTCCGGGGGCAGTTCGGCGGCAGGACGGGATATCACGTCTGGAATATCCCGGGGCTGATCACGCTTTCGACCGGTGTGGACTTCGATAAGGACAAACTCTGGAAAACCTTTCAAAGGATCCGGACCCTGGTGAGAGCCGTGAACGTCAAAAGAGGGTTGAGGAGAAGCGATGAGAGGCCCCCTGAGGACCACTGGGCGGTCCGAGACGAGAAGTCTGAGCAAAAGCTGCTTGACGACTATTATGATTTCAAGGGGTGGACGAAGGACGGTATTCCCACCAAGAAGACGCTGGACGAGCTGGGCTTGAACTACGTGAGCGAGGAGTTCATCAAGAGGGGAATCCTGACGGGGAACGGAGGCGCTCCCTCCACAGAGGCTTCGAAACAAGAAGCGAAGGAATAGAGCCGGGGGAAGGTAACCGTGAACGGTGTCCTAACGAAGAAATTAGTCAAAGAGATTAAGGTCGACGTGGATAAGTGCACGGGTTGCCGCTCGTGCGAGATGGCCTGCTCGGCATTTCACGCGGTGCCGAAATACAGCAGCCTCAATCCGGCGCGGGCCCGCATTCGAGTGATCATCGACGAAATGAATGATATCTACGTTCCGATCCGTGCCGGCGAGTATACCCAAGCCGAGTGCACCGGGAGAAATCTTTATACGATTAACGGCAAGGAATACTCCGAGTGCAGCTTTTGCCCCTCCTGCTGCCCGTCCAGGGATTATTTCAAAGAACCCGATACCGGCCTTCCTCTGAAATGCGACATGTGTGAGGACGATCCGCCGCTGGCGGAGCCCATGTGTGTGCAGGCGTGCCAGCAGAGTGCCCTCACGTACGTCGAGAGGGAAGAGGTGGTCGAAGAACAAAAACCGCAAGTGAAGCTGGAAGAGATCGAGATCGTATTCGAAGCGTTGGTCAAGAAACATGGAAAGAAAAAGGTCATGGATACGTTTGCCCGGCTGTCAAAGGGCTCAGACAATAAGATGAAAGTTTAGGGAAAACGGTGGAAACTGTAGCCCCCTTCAAAGAGATCATAGACGTCATCAAAGAGAACGGCGGAGACGCTTTCAAGTTCTGCTATCAGTGCGGAATGTGCGACACGGTTTGCCCCTGGAACCGGGTGCGAACCTTCAGCATGCGCAAGCTCATCCGGCAGGCGACCTTCGGTCTCACCGAGATCGAAAATGAAGAGATGTGGCTGTGCACGACGTGCGGAAAATGCCCCCAGCAATGCCCCAGGGGAGTGAAAATCATAGAATGCGGGGTCTCCTTGCGAAGGATTGCCACGGAATACGGGGTCTTTCCGACTTCTGTCAAGCCGGTCCGCATTATCGCCGAAGGCCTGGCCCGGGACGGGAACCCTTTTCGCGAAGACCGCGAAAAGAGGGCGGATTGGGCAAAGGGTCTCTCCGTAAAAACCTTCACCGAAGGGATGGAGGTCTTATATTCCCCCGGCTGCTATCTCAGCTATGACCCGAGATGTAAGAAGGTCGCCGCCGCCACAGTCAAGATCCTCAACAAGGCGGGAGTCGATTTCGGCATCCTGGGCTCCCGGGAAGTTTGCTGCGGGGAGAGCATCCGCAAGACGGGCGATGAGGAGTTGTTCAAACGCCTGGCCCGGGAGAACATCAAAACGTTCATCGAGCATGGGGTAAAGAAGATCCTCGTTTCCTCCCCCCATTGCTATCAGACCTTCAAGAACGAGTATCCCGAATTCAGGGTGAACTTTGAAGTGGTTCACATCTCCCAATTCCTCGCCCAGCTTATCCGTGAGGGAAGGCTCGATCTGAACAAGGAATCCGGGAAGAAAGTGACTTATCACGATCCATGCTACCTGGGGCGCCATAACGGCGTTTATGACGAGCCCCGGGAAGTCTTGGCGAAGGTACCCGGTTTAGAGCTGAATGAGATGCCGGAGTCGCGGGCGAACAGTTTCTGTTGCGGAGGCGGCGGAGGCAGAATTTGGATGGAGACGCCGATGCGTGAGAGATTCTCTGATGTCAGATTACGGCAGGCTATGGACGTCGGGGCCGAAGTGCTGGTGACTGCCTGCCCGTACTGCATCAGCAATTTTGAATCGAGCCGGGCAACGATGGGGGTTGACGAACAGATAGAGATCAAGGATGTCACGGAAATGATCGCGGAAGCTCTTTAGCAGCCGCTGATCCATAAGGACCCGGAGAAGTGGAAAAAGGCGAACGTAATTTCGGCGATGTACTGGTGGTCGGTGCCGGGATCAGCGGGATTCAAGCCGCTCTTGATCTTGCGAACACGGGCTTCAAGGTGTACCTGGCCGACAAAGCGCCGGCCATCGGCGGCAAGATGGCGCAGCTCGATAAGACCTTTCCCACGAACGACTGCTCCATGTGCATTGAGTCTCCGAAGTTCCTGGAATGCCACAGACACCCCAATATAGAGCTCCTGACCCGCACCGAAGTGGACAGCGTGAAAGGCGAGGCGGGAGACTTCAAGGTCAAGCTGACCAAGAAGCCCCGGTACATCAAGGAGGACACGTGCACGGGCTGCACCACGTGCGCGCAGTATTGCCCGGTCAAGGTACCCGACCCGTATAATCAGGATCTGTCCCTGAACAGAGCCATCCATATTTATTTTTCTCAAGCGGTTCCCCTCGTCAGTTACATCGATCCTGACGCCTGCCTCTACCTGCAGGGCGAGCAATGCAATATTTGCAAGGGAGTCTGCGAGCACAAGGCGATCGACTTCGATCAGGAAGACGAGGAGTTGGATCTGGAGGTGGGAGCGATCGTCCTCTCTCCGGGCTATGACGTATTCGATCCCAAGCTGCGGGGCGACTACGGCTACGGGACGATCAAGAACGTGGTCACCAGCCTCGACTTTGAGCGGTTCTTAAGCGCCACCGGTCCGCACGAAGGAGAGATCAAGCGCCCTTCCGACGGCAAACATCCGCATCGAATCGCCTGGATTCACTGCGTCGGCTCCAGACAGGTCAGGGAGGGCGGCAACAGCTACTGTTCTGCGGTGTGCTGCACCTATACCCAGAAGCAGGTCATTCTGGCCAAGGACCATTACGCCGACATTGAAGCTACGATCTTTCACAACGATATCCGCTCGTACGGCAAGGATTTTGAACGATTCTACCAACGGGCGGCGAACCTCCCCGGGGTTCGATTTGTACGAAGCTACGTGTCGATCGGAAGAGAGATCCCGGAAACCAAGAATGTGACGATCCGGTACTCGACAACTGAAGACGGGGTCAAGGAGGAAGAATTCGATCTGGTGGTGTTGTCCGTTGGACTGAATCCTCCGGCTGATGCGCGTGATCTGGCAGCCAAGTTCGGCATCGAACTGGAGTCTCACGGGTTCTGTAAAACGAATCCTGTGAATCCGATTGAGACCTCCCGCTCCGGAATTTTTGTCAGCGGCGCATTTCAGGGACCCAGAGACATTCCCGAGTCGGTTATGACCGCCAGCGGAGCCGACGCGCTGTGCAGCCAGCTCCTTGCCTACCGGCGCGGGAAGCTGAACAGGGAAAGGGAATATCCGCCGGAAAAAGACGTGACGGCGGAGGAGCCCAAGGTGGGGGTTTTTGTCTGCCGCTGCGGCGCCAATATCGGCAGAGTGGTCGACGTCCCTTCGGTCGTCCAGTATGCCTGCGGCTTAAAGAATGTCGTCCACGCTGAAGAGAGCACCTTTGTGTGTGCCGCCGATACCGCCCAGAAAATCGCTGACACGATCCAGGCAAAAGGGCTCAATCGTGTGGTCATCGCCGCCTGCACACCCAGGACGCACGAGCCGCTCTTCCGCGACACGCTGCGTGAAGCGGGGATCAACCCGTATTACTTCGACATG